>CAJUGR010000099.1 GCA_910586285.1 uncultured Erysipelotrichaceae bacterium | reverse complement strand
CCCAAAGCCTTCCCGCTGGAAATTGTGAAGGATATCCCATGCAGAACCTCTTGTCCGTCAAAGCTTTTATGTAAATCTTTTACTTCCAATTTCATATACGCCCTCCTTACGGGTATCATTATAATATAAAAATATTAATTAGAAAACCATAAAATGATCTCCATTCCTTATTCCATAAAATGATCTCCATTCCTTATTCTTCATCGAATACATCCGATAGTTTACATTGCAGCACAGCAGCGATCGCTTTGGCACGAATCGGATAGATACTGCCAAATGCTCCCATTTCAATACGACAAATTGCATTATCCGGCAACCCGCACTTGATCGATAATTGACGCTGACTCAAATTCATTTGAAGTCGTCGCTTTTTTATTTCTTTTTCTTTTGGAACCAACATAATCTACCTCCGCAATTATACATATGTATAATTTTTCCTGTGATGATATCCCATTATATATTATACATATGTAAAAGTCAATAGATGTTTTTTGATTTTACATTGTACGTACGTAAAGGTTCTGATATACTTTAACTATATGGACAGAGAAAAAGGTGGTTTGCTTATGAACGCGAAAGAACAATTTGCATTCACGCTGAAAAGGCTGCGCGAGGCGGCCGGTTTGACGCAGCGAGAACTGGCATCGGAAACCGGAATCAGCTTATCGGCAATCATTGCCTATGAGAATAAACAGCGAGAGCCAAATTCCCGCAATATGGCCATACTTGAGCGATTCTTTCAAGTATCGGGAGATGTACTGCGGGGCAGTGCTGCCTTGACTCATGAAGCTATGGAGTCGGATGAAAGGCACTCAATGATTACCTCTTTGTCTCATGATATTCTTTCCTTAACAAAAACAGAGTCAGACCACACTCAGCATCAGGTTGAACAAATCCTCACACAGCTGCTCAAGATCCTACATATGGAGGATGAAGCGATGATAGACGTGTTACTTGATATGGTGGATACTAATATTCAAACTCTATATCATGGATTGGAGAGAATCACAAAAACGCAAAAGTAGCATATGCAATAAAGTGTATAAGAGTTTCTGTCTTATACACTTTTTATTGTATATAACGCAAAAGGCAGAAGTAATGATCACCATGATCACCCTTCTGCCCTTTTCATTACCATGAATGCTTAAGGATTAACTCTTGTTGCTTTTTACAGAGTCCTTCTCTTTTTGCTTCATATAGAGGAATACGGCAATGACTGCACCACTCAGTACCACCACTGCTGCATATGGCCATACATTTGTGGAATCCCCTGTATTCGCAGGATCAGGTATTTTCTGATCTGCTACATCTTGATCAAACTTCTCCTGTGCGCTGTCCTTTGTGACAGGTATCAGTGCGCCAATCGCATTCTCCAAAGCTGCCAATGCCTGTGCAATCTGCTCGTTGGTCGCATTCGGATCATTCAATACGTTTTTTGCATTTTCGATTGCTTTCAACAATGCGTTATAGCTTTCTTCCGTATAGTCATTCTTGGACAAAGCTTCCGCCGCCTTGATTGTTTCCTCCAACTTCTTTGAAGTCTCATCCGGACGATCCGGATTCTCAGGATTCTTATCATCTGAAATCGTAACCTCCGGATAATCATCCAAGGCAACGACTTCTTCCTCTGAGCCGACAACGGCGGTCAAGGAATCTTCGATAACGGTTACTTTGAAGTTTGAACCGGCACTGATCGTACCGACTTCTATGGTTGTTTTTCCATCTTCGAACAAAGGTGTAGTTCCCGCAACATAAATGTTCAAGTAACTGGTATCCGTCGAGTATCGATATTCACTGACTTTTGCTTTTTGCTTAATGGATTCCGCAAAGGTAAAGGACACTGTGCCTTCAGCGGTGTTTTTCGGCTCAACCAACAGCGTTACCTTCACTGTGGAAATTTGCTGTTTTGCACCGTCAAGCATCGTCAATGATACCTTCGCTTTTCCGTCTGCGGTTTCTGTGACCGTAACAGTTTGATTTCTCTCTGCTGCTTTGATCGGGGTTGGCAGCACAGCGATAAATGCGAACACTGCCACGATCAATCCTATCATATATTTCTTCATGTTCTTCTCCTTTTATCGCTGTTGTCTAATTACCCAGCTGTATATCCGGCAACGTTGTCGGTACTGTTTCAAACAAGGAATCACTTACCAGTCGCTGTCCTTCATTCGTCAATGCATTATCGACACGGTACAATTCTGCGCGTACTTGTTTCAATGCACTGATGTCAGTACCCGGATCCAACCAGTAGATCCATGTTCCGTCATTCACATCCTGTATGTTACCGGTAGTCGGAACATCTGCCAGAATGGTCTGATATGCTTTCAAAGCACCATCGCTGTCAATTCCACCGACAATATTTCCATCTTGATCATAAAGGATGACAACATTGTATGCCGGATTTCCTTTATAGGCTCCGGTGAAGATTATGGAATCCTTTGGAATCACATCGTCTTCATTCTTACCGTATTTGTAATCAGCTGTCAATTTTCCGATCGCAACCGTTCCCTCGCCGGTACGTCTAAAGTCCACGTTATCTCCGGTGACACTCAGCACATCCAATTCAGAAATGGCAATTTCCGTATTTGTCGGTGCCTTGATGACAAATTTTACGGCGCTTGTCTTGTAGATGGCAACATTATCGATACCATCTTTACCAAAGTATACCGTCTGAACCGAATTACTGTTAAAGGTTCCGCTTGCGGCCTCTAACCATGATCCATCCGTATCACGAACGTAGATTTCGTAATCAGTGATTGGTGTGCCTGTCGTTACCGTATATTTGAAGCCGGTAACTGAATGAGTCCGATTGAATTCCAGTATTACTTCTGCACCGGATTTTGCCGTACCGGTATAGGTCGTTGTGCTGTCATTGTCGATTGCCTTTACAATCGGCGCATCCAACTGCGGTCCGCAAGGCGTATTTTCATCACCGCTACCGCTTTCTGCGACATTGGTTGCTTCGATATTATTTGTCGTTGCACTCCAGAAAGACTTATCGATGCTGCCATCATGCTCAATCTTGAGCGGTGCAAGCGTCTTCACCGCAGAACGGTTCAGATACTTATCAATCACTGTTACCTCATACGTAACGACACGGTTGTTCATAGTCGTAATGTGATCACTGAACGTATTCTCGGTCGCAAAGCCGGCGATTTCTTTCTCCACTTCACCATTAGAGGTCGTGCAGCGCACAATCTCATAACCGAGTACATCATTTGCCGGAATCGTTGCCGAAAGGGTGAAGTCTACCTGGTTTGCGTTACTTCCATTGATGGCAGCGGAAGTGCTACTGCCGACTGCTTCCACTTTTCCTTCGGTGCCAAGAATGCTGCCGCTGTTAGTGAGACGATATACACGGGCATCGTCACTTGCGTAATAGATCGCTCTTGTTTCTTTCGGGAATTGTTTGGCGTAAGCAATGGTTCCTTCATCAGGAGTCATACCCCAACGCTCAAAGTATTCCAAAATGTTCTTTTCAGCGGCTGCACAAGACAAACGCATCAGTGTTTGATCCACATCAGAACCAGGCGTCAAGGCAATTCCGTTTGGCTTCGGTGCCTTGGAAGGTGTTCTTGAGTAGGTGTCAACTCTCGCAAAGAACAGATTAGCAAGCTGATCATTATGATCGGCATACGTCTTATAGTTATATCCATTGTCATATGCAAGGTGTAACTGCCAGTACAGGCCTAATTGAGTAAACACATTAGAAGAACGTCCCTTGGTATTAGAAGTGACCTTATCATACACATTGCGATATTGGAAACGCACACTATTATTGGTATCTTTAGCCTGCGCCAAAACAGAGAAATAGTTATTGGTAATCTCGGCGATCGCATAGGATCCCTGATTAATGCAGTGTCCGATTTCATGGGCAATACCCCAACCGAAATACTGACCGCTTACATACCTACCATCCGCATCGGATTGTACCGGAACACCGCCCATCATACCGGAGGTGGAACCCCATTCGATGCCGATGTGGTTTCCGGATGCATACATGAATGCGCCCGCAAACATTCTCTGATAGCGGATATTCAAGTGTGCAACAGGAATTTTATCGATGGCTGCTGAAGCATTGTTATTCAAGCCCTTATGCTGATAGAACAAGTGCATCATATCTTCGATCGCATCCATCGAATTCAATACTTTCTGTGCCCGTTGATCAATCGTACCGCTGCCGCTTCCTGCCACAATCTGTTGTGCCGGCAAAGAGAGCATCATAGTATCCAACATGATATCTGAAGCACCTAAGATACAGTTCTGATTATCAAATTCATATTGTACTAATTTGTTATCAGAATTCTTATGCAGTTTGTCATGCTCGCTTTCAATCGTACCAATATAAGTATCCAGACTCTGTAAATAAGTCTTCACGCGAGCCAATCGCTCCGATTCATCACTTACCTGATACAGATCTAAGATCGGTACGGCAGAACCGCCGCTGACACGTACTGCATATTTATCGTTTGCACTGTTTCCTGTATATTGAACATACAGAGCGCCGCCGGATTCTACATTCGTTGAGGCTAAGCGTGGAATCGTAATATCATTTCGACCCACTTTCAAGTTAGCGATCACTTTAAACATTGTAGTAGCTTCTGCATGATATTGCGTCGCTACCAGCTGCAGATTTGTACTTGCACCGGTCTTTTTCGTATTATGACCGACATAAACGGTAATTTGCTCGCCCGCCGGCACACTGACACCAAGCGGCTGCCAAGCATTTAATCCGCCAAAGCCACGACCAACATCCTTTGTCGTAATCGTATTATGAACCTGTACCGGAGCAGTAAGAACAGAATTCAGAATATCTTCTGCCGTCTTTAATTCTCTTTCCAAGATTTCCTTATCCGGATGGTATTCATCACAATCCGGATCTTTGGTATTGATCCGTGTTCTCAGATCATCAATTGTCTGTTGAGTGACATCACTTCTTAAAACCGTATGAAGGTCATCCTCATAAAGAGCCATGATATCTGCTTCAATGGAATCATAGTGATAGAAATAAACCTCAGAAATAGTAATGGTATCACTTGCCAAACTGCGGGCAATACCAAATTGAATCTTCTTTGCCTTAATCGGTTGCGGCATACGTGCCATATAGTAGATTCTGCCATCTTTATCACGACGCTGCTGCAATGACATAGCATCTCTGCTTATTTCCGTCGCAACACCGTTTTCATCCCAATAGCGTACTCTGATATAGGCATATGCAAGATTCTGAACTGATACTTCTTGGAATGAGAACATCTGCATCTCATATGCCTGATCAAACTCAAATGTAACACCGTTATTTCCAAGGGGGTTATAGCCGCCGGAATCCCAAGATCCTAAATAGAAGTAAGAGCCCGGATTGTTATCAACCGTACCCCAAGCAGTTTTACCCGCGGTATCCAACGGACTGTCCTTCATGCTTCCATTATTAAAGGTAACATTCGTAATGTGTTCACTAACCTTACCTTCATCGGCACGATTCAACAGTTTATATTTCGGCATTTGAGCCGGTGAAATATCGGTTGTTTCTACCTTGATTGTCAAGGACGGTTTACTTTCTCCCAGTTCATTGACACCGGTGACATAAATCAAATATGCCTTTTTATCCTTTAATTCACCCAATACATATGAATTGGTTTTAATATTCGTTACTTTTTGATAAGTAGCGGCATCTGCTTCCTTATAATACAGATTATAATAATCCGTGTCTTCCATATCTTTCCATGACACGTTAATGGCTTTGTATTTACCGACTCCTTTTACATAATCCGGTGCATCCGGCTTCGAGGTTGCTTTCGGTGTTGCGGTTATAGGATCACTATATCCGCTGCGCCATGCACCGTTGACGGATTGTACTTTCACCACATAGTTTTCCTTATTGACAAGTTCATCATTGGCAAAGCTCTTTACGGAAATCATAGATCCCTTAACATTAACAGTTTCCTGTATGCCGCCGTTTTCAATCATAACCTCATATCCGGTCACATTCAAGCAAGGTTCCCAAGTTACGGTGAATTCCTTATTTCCGTTTTTCACTTCCAGGTTTTGCGGGATGCTCATTTGCGGTTCCCCAATGCGCTCTTCCATATCATTTAGGAATTCCACACGGGAGATTTCCGCAAGGTTATTGTTTTTGGCACCAAGAATCTTAAGTGTTACCTTTTTAATAGCAATCTGAGAACCAAAATCAATACAAATGGTACCGCTGCCTTCCTGTTTCACCTGAACGTTTTGTGATTCCATCAAGAAGTGAATATCATCACCAAACGGCACTTCAGCAGTTTCTTCTTTACCGTTTTCCATATAATTGATGGTTACCACAGCATCGGTAATGTTATTGTCTTTACCGGCACCGATTATCATTCCTTCAGGTAAAAACTGCGTATTATCCGGAAATTCAAAATCCACAGATACCGGAGTGCTGACAGATATATCCTGACCATCCACACGTGACAGTGTTACATGGCTTTCGGAAGTGGAAAGATGGTAAAGATCACCGACCACTTTAGTACCATTGTCACTTTTTGTTTCCAATGCTTTGGCCGGCACACTCGTCTCAACCGTAGATACGGGATCTTCTTCCACCTTATATCCTCTGGTGAAATACTCCAGATCCACAAGGCTGACTTTTTTATCCTTGTTTAAGTCTGCTTGTGATTCATCACCTTTTCCTTCCAAGCTGTCAATCATCAGATCCTTATCGACATCATCAATCTTTGTATCTCTATTCACATCACCAAGCAGAAGG
>CAJUGR010000098.1 GCA_910586285.1 uncultured Erysipelotrichaceae bacterium | reverse complement strand
AAAAAAAAAAGTATGCTCTTCGTTGATATTGTGAAGAGCATTTCCAAATTTACTTAATATGTTTTTAGAAGATCATTTAATTACTGTTTCTTTACGATTTCTATCGCGGCTTTCCCTGTAATATGTTCGATGGTCATTTCCAACATGCATAAGGATTTCCATTCGTGCATGATTGTTTGATCTCTGCCTTCTTTACTTGCCTGCGGATGATACTTGACAGTCAATTTTTCAATGGCATTTTTGATTTCATTTTCTGTTTCTAAAATGCGAATTGTCCCAAATACAATGACACTTTTATAATAGGTAGTATATTTTTCCGGTACGATATTATCCTGAGCAATCACGCAAAAGGATGCTTTATGGCATTTTTTCACGGCATCAATTTTATGGCCGCATTTAGCACTGTGAAAGTATATCTTATTCCGGTCAAACACATAACTCATTGGCACGCTGTAAGGATATTCATCATCTCCAGATAATCCCAGTACGCCGGATGTTGCTTGGGTAAGAATTTCGATACTTTCGCTGTTGCTTAATAATTGTTTTTTTCTGCGCATTTCTCTGAACATAGCGATTTTCCTCCCTATTTCCTTTATCACACATCATTTTCATAAGTATAGCACAATCGGGGGAAGAATGTAATCATTGAGATGTTTTACACAATGACAATGCGTATATCGTTTCTTAAAGGATAATTGGCTTGAAAAGCAATCTGTGATACAATGAGAGTACAGAAAACGGATGGTGAAAACGATGGATACAAGAATCGTATTTATGGGTACTCCCGATATTGCCTGTGCGATGCTACAACAGCTGTTGGATGATCATTATCATGTGGTCGGTGTGGTGACGCAGCCCGATAAAAAAGCAGGAAGAAAACAGGAATGGAAGATGAGTGAGGTCAAACAAAAGGCATTGGCGTGCGGTATTGAGGTCTTTCAACCGCTCTCCATCAAAGAGGATTATGATCCCATTATTCAATGGGAACCGGATTTGATTGTCACTTGTGCCTATGGTCAATTTATCCCTCAGGCATTGTTAAAATATCCTCGCTATGGCAGTATCAATATTCATGCCTCACTGTTGCCGAAGTTAAGGGGTGGGGCACCGATTCATTGGGCAGTCATACAGGGAATGAAAACCACTGGAATGTCGATTATGCGTATGGTATCCAAGATGGATGCAGGAGCGGTGATGGCACAGCGAGCGGTAACCATTGAGGAAGATGACACCACAGGGGATGTTTATGAAAAACTGAAAGACTGCGGAGCACAGCTGTTACATGAAAGTATGGAAAAATTGATAAATGGTGAAGCGATATTCATCGACCAAGAGGAAAGTGCCGCTACCTTTGGTTACAACATTTCCAAGGACGATGAAAAAATCGATTTTCATCGTCCGGTAGATGAAGTTTATAACCATATTCGCGGTTTAATTCCTTTTCCCGTTGGCTATGCCGTATTAAACAATAAGAAAATCAAGTTTCATAAAGTGCGGAAAAAAACAGCGGATCATCATCATGCCTGCGGAGAATTGTGCGGTTTGATGGATGGCGGCTATGCCATTGCCGCATTGGGCGGTTACATTCTTTTAGAGGAATTACAGCTGGAAGGAAAAGCGAGAATTGATGCGAAATCCTTTGCCAACGGGCAGGGAAGAAATTGGCTCGGTTCCTGTCTGAAATAGCTTTTTGATTGAGGGAGCCAAAGAAAAAGGCTATTATAATAGTGAAAAAAAGCGAGTTGAAATCAATGTACTATTCGGATATAAATACATGCTCCGGTATATTCGTTTTACAAATGAGATGAATAGTTTGGGATATCGTGCTATAATTAAGACGTTAAGGGAATTACGAATTAAAAGAGCAAAGATGGAGGTTAAGTATGAGAAAGATCATGATCAGAATGATTGTGGCGATCACGCTAATACTAGTCGGAACATCAGTGGCCTTGGCAATCGAGTTTAGCGGCACAACGGCGAGGATAGATAAGATTTCAGATCAAAGCATTGCCGATGAGAAAGTAACTACTTTTACTACGAGTGCGACTTCCACTGACAGCGCAGTACAAAAAGAAGGCATTATAAAAGAACAAGCAGAAAAAAGGACAGAATCCGTTTCAGAGGTGACCTCAGAAACAGTAAATATTAATCTTGAGGAAACAATGCCGATTTGCGAATATTGTGGTTATGCGCACGGTTATCACTATGTAGACGTGAATGGTGATGGCGTTTGCGATTACTGCCACGAATCTCACCATGGTAAAAGCGGCTCTTATTATTGCCATAGCTATATGGATTACGATGGTGATGGCATTTGTGATCATTATAAAAACAGAGAATATCCACGGGGCAGAGGCCATGGTTATCATGGAGAGCATCATTGATAATGATATAAACAGTTATTCTATCTGTTCTCTAACAGCAGTATGACAAAATACCTATGAAATAGGAAACTTTTCGGTTTTAAATGAATATAGAATTTCAAAAAAGGCAATGGATAAGCAAAATGAACATCCACTGCCTTTTTCATAGACCAAACTCGCAACTAAAGAAATGATATTGAATGCTTTTTATAAGCGTCTCTTTTTATGATTTATAGGACTCGCTTCCGGAAAAATTGGCAGTAGCGTCTATTATATATCTTATTAGGTTGATATCTTATTGTGGTTGATATGGTGATAATGTGAACGCAAAATGGTTATAATGGCATCTGTTTTTATCATAAGAGCATAGGAAGATCATGGATAATACTGCTTGATGCATGGCATAATTTATCAATAAATTCTTGTATGATATACAAACCTATGTTAAAATAATAGATGAAAAAGGTGTCCTTTAAGATGATCCTGCGAGGTCATCAAGGGTGAAAATATGAAACATGACCTAGGCCCTTTTGTATATGCAGGGTTCTTTTTTATAAGAACCCTTTATGGGAGGTATGTTGATGAAACACGATTTATTCAGAATTAAGGATTTGACGAAGAATGAACTGCTTGACATCTTAGATGATGCACAGGCTTTTGCGTCCGCTTATCAAGATTGGCAATTTCCGCAGCGAAAACTGATTGCTAATCTTTTTTTTGAGCCAAGCACGCGTACGCATTATTCCTTTGTCAGTGCTGAACATCAATTAAATTGCCGGGTAGAGAATTTTACGGCAGCGGGAAGCAGTGTGGAAAAGGGCGAAAGCTTGTATGATACAGTAAAGACATTTGAGCGCATCGGCTATGATGCGGTGGTAATTCGCCATCCCCAAGATGAATATTTTAAAGAATTAAACAACATCCAAATTCCGATTTTGAATGCCGGTGACGGCAAGGGGAATCATCCAACTCAATGCTTACTGGACTTATTAACGATTCGTCAGGAATTTCATCAATTTGAAGGAATTAAAATGGCAGTGATCGGAGATATTAGGCACAGTCGAGTAGCTCATTCGATTCAGGAAGCCATGACGATGTTGGGGGGAGAAACACGATTTGGGGGGCCGTTGGAATGGCAAGATGGAAATGAAGCCTATGTTTCCGTGGATGAATTGGTTGCTTGGGCGGATGTGGTGATGATGCTGCGCATCCAACATGAACGCCATGAAAGTCTTATGAAAATGAGTTCACAGGAGTATTTGGAACGATACGGAATGACCAAAGTACGCTATCATCGCATGCAGGATCATGCGATTATCATGCATCCGGCGCCGGTGAATCGTGGTGTGGAAATCGCTGATGAGCTGGTAGAAAGTGAAAAAAGTCGGATTTTTAAACAAATGAGCAACGGGGTACTCGTTCGTAAGGCCGTTTTGAAACGAGCGTTCGGCTACTCTTTTGAAACGGAGGAGGAAAGATGAATAAGACGTTAATCAAGCAGGCATCAATCTGCATTCGTGATAATGAAATGGCGATAAAAGATGTACTGTTCAATGAAGAGGAAATACTGGCGATTGATGATGTGATTGACGATGATCAGGCAGTGATGATCGATGGTCACGGCAGTCTGTTGATGAGCGGTTTGATTGATGGTCACGTTCATTTGCGCGAACCCGGATTTGAACAAAAGGAAACGATTGCGAGCGGCACAATGGCAGCGGCTCATGGTGGTTTTACGACCATTATGGCAATGCCCAATCTTAATCCGGTTCCCGATGATCCCAAAATCATGGCTGCTTATCAGGAAAGGATTGCCCAAAACGCCCGTGTTCGCGTGATGCCCTATGCGGCGATTACCAAGCAGGAGCAGGGAGCGCAAGTCGTGGATTTCCATGCATTGAAAGCGATGGGAGTAAAAGCTTTCAGTGATGATGGCGTTGGCGTTCAAAGTGATGTGATTATGCGTGAGGCGATGCATCAAAGTGCCAAGGAATCCGTTTTGGTAGCGGCGCATTGCGAGGATATGCGCTATCGCCTCCCTAAGTCTTGTATGCATGAGGGAATGAGAAGTCGCAAACTCGGTGTAGTCGGTATTCCCAGTGTGTGTGAATATGCACAGATCGAACGCGATTTACACTTGGTAGAAGAAACCGGTGCTCATTATCATATTTGTCATATGAGTACGAAGGAAAGTGTGGAATTGTTGGCAAAGGCCAAAGAAAAAGGATTGGATGTCAGCGGTGAAGTGACGGTTCATCATTTATTATTAAATGAAAATGATGTTTTACATCATGGAGATTATAAGATGAATCCGCCGCTGCGTTCAAAGGAAGATCAGCTGGCACTGATTCAAGGACTAAAAGCCGGTGTGATTGATCTGATTGCCAACGATCATGCCCCGCATACCGCTGCAGAAAAAGCAAAAGGACTGGTGGATGCGCCCTTTGGAATCGTATCACTGGAAACAGCATTTCCACTTTTATATACCTATTTGGTAAAAGAGGGAGTTCTTACGCTCAACGAACTGTTGGAACGCATGAGTAAAATTCCGGCCAAGCGCTTTGGCTTAAAGCGGTGCGGACAGCTGACAGTGGGAGCGGCGTCGGATTTGGTGTTGGTGGATTTAAATCGGCAATGGCAGATTGACCCCGATGATTTTTATTCTCAGGGACGATCTACTCCGTTTGCCGGATGGAGCGTTTACGGTAAAATCATAATGACGATTGTCGATGGCAAAATTGTATACAAGGAGGCGTAAAAAATGAACAAGCGCTTATTGATCTTAGAAGACGGCAGTGTTTATGAAGGAGAAGGATTCGGCTATGATCAATTTCAGATCGGCGAGCTGATCTTTAATACCGGTATGAGCGGTTATCAGGAAGTTCTTTCTGATTTGTCCTACTGCGGCCAGATTGTCTTGATGACGTATCCGTTAATCGGGAATTACGGTATCAATCGTGATGATTTTGAAAGCTTGGATCCGGCAGTATTTGGCTTTGTGGTCAGAGAATATTGCGAACAGCCGAGTAATTTTCGCAGTGATATGAATCTGGATGAATTATTAAAAATGAAACGAATCCCCGGAATCGCTCATGTGGATACACGAGCGATTACCCGGAAATTACGCCAAAGCGGAACCATGCGGGCAACGATGGCGAATGGGGACGAAAATGTGGAGGCAATCGTAAAGCAACTGCGGGAAAGTGAGCCGCTTCATGATCAGGTTTCCCGTGTATCAACGCAAAAGCCTTTTCCGATTCCGGCACGAGGCAAAAAGGTCGTGTTGGTGGACTTCGGCGCAAAGCATGGAATTATTCGGGAACTGGCAGCGCGTAATTGTGATCTGGTTGTAGTGCCATACAATACCAGTGCGGAGGCGATTCTTGCCTTACATCCCGATGGGGTGATGTTAAGCAATGGTCCCGGTGACCCCAAGGATTTACCCCAAGTCATTGCCATGATTCGGGAATTGATCGGGAAAGTGGTAATATTTGGAATCTGTTTGGGGCATCAGCTGATTGCGTTAGCTTGCGGTGCCAATACGGTCAAGCTGAAATTCGGTCATCACGGCTGTAACCACCCGGTGTTGGATCAAATCCATCAAAAGGCGGAGATCACTTCGCAGAATCATAACTATGCGGTGGAAGCGGAGAGCTTGGCGGATACCGGCTTGGAAGTGACGCATACAGCACTGAATGATCGCAGTGTCGAAGGTTTGCGGCATACTCAATATCCGGTATTCAGCGTCCAATACCATCCGGAGGCTTCTCCAGGTCCGGAGGATGCAAATCACTTGTTCGATGATTTTATCGAGCTGATGGAAAAGGAGCAGAAAAAATGACAAAGCGTACAGATTTGAAAAAAATAATGGTCATCGGTTCTGGGCCGATTGTCATCGGACAGGCGGCGGAATTCGATTATGCGGGCTCTCAGGCATGTCAGGCACTGCGGGAAGAAGGTTATGAAGTTATCTTAATCAATTCCAATCCGGCAACGATTATGACGGATACGGCGATTGCGGATCGCGTCTACATTGAACCGCTGACATTGGAATTTGCGAGTCGAATCATTTACAAGGAACGACCGGATGCGATCTTGGGCAGCCTTGGCGGACAGACCGGTTTGAATTTGGTTGTGGAATTGGCCAATGCGGGTATTTTGGATGAATATCATGTGGAGATATTGGGAACGGATCTGGATGCGATCAATAAGGCGGAAGATCGAGAATTATTTCGTGAATTGATGATGGAAATCAAGGAGCCAATCCCCGAAAGCGATATCGTTCACAGTGTCGAAGAGGCATTGACCTTTGCGGCCAATATCGGTTATCCCTTAGTGGTGCGCCCTGCCTATACACTGGGGGGAACCGGTGGTGGGTTTGCCCATAATGAGGAAGAACTGCGGGCGATTTGTGAGAATGGCTTAAAGCGCTCTCCGGTGCATCAATG
>CAJUGR010000097.1 GCA_910586285.1 uncultured Erysipelotrichaceae bacterium | reverse complement strand
CCCGCAACCTTTTGATCCGTAGTCAAACGCTCTATCCAGTTGAGCTATGGGCGCACAACATTTCGCTTTATCAGCGCCTACTTATAATACCAAATACTATGAAATTATGCAAGACTTTTTTTTCTTTTTTCATATTTTCCTAAAATGAAAATGAAATCACGCGATTTTCATCAGTGTCCTATCCCTGCCAAATACTTATTCCCATCACAAAAAAAGCAACATCGCCTACTTACCCACGACATTGCTACGAATGGATTCCCAACGATCTTTATGACCCGATTGCCTGCTTTTGATCCTTCTTTTTCTTGATCACCTTATGGCGTGAGAATTCCTCGCGCTCCTTTTCTTCCAAGGCTTCCGCAATCCATTTGATATTGTACTCAAATTCCGGAATCACAATATTTTTCAGTGCATTGGCACGCTTTTGGGATTTGCGAATCGCATTGGCCAACCGATATAAAGCATTCTCCACTTCCGCTAGCGTCACACTCAACTCTTTCACTTGATGAAAACAACGATACGCATAATCCAATTTGGAATTACCGCGAGCCAGTCCATAGGTCAGTTCACAAGCCTCTTTATCATAAATCAGCTTGGGGATTTCCACCCCCATGACACTGCGATAGGTAACATGAATACCGGTATCAATCGGTACTGCCTCCACAATATCACTGATAACACCCAAACTCATATTGGCCTGCTGGAGCGCAAAATAGGCTCGCTGATAGGCCATAGTAATCTCATCACGCAATAAGCGTACATCATCCAACAGACTCATCATTTCTCGGGTCAAAATATTACGCTTGCGATCCATCAGTTCATAACCGGTCTTGGCCAATGCATGAGACTTTTTCAGCGCAATTAAATTACCCTTGGTCGGAAAAACCTGATTCGCTGCCATGACTATTCACCTGCCGCTGCCAATTCTTTAATAATCGGTTTGGGCTGAATGCGGAATTGTTGAAGCGCCGCTTCATGATCATAGTGTTCTTTCAGCACCTCATCGTCAACCCGATCCAATTCTGCCTTCGGTAAGATGGATAATAATGCCCATCCCAAATCCAAAGTTTCGATGATACTGCGATCGACATGGAAACCCTGATTTAAGAAATGTTCTTCAAACAGCTTTCCAAACGCCATATATTGCTTATCCGTTTCACTTAATTCATCCTCACCGATAACCGAGGCCAAGGAACGGGCATCCTGCACTTTCGCATACGATGCAAACAACTGATTGTTCAACGCAGAATGATCTTTTCGTGTATAACCTTCACCGATGCCGTCTTTCATCAAACGGGACAAAGATGGAAGAATACCGACCGGCGGATATACGCCCATCTGATTCAAACCGCGATCCAATACGATTTGACCTTCGGTAATATAACCGGTTAAGTCGGGAATCGGATGCGTGATATCGTCATTAGGCATCGTTAAAATCGGAATTTGGGTGACACTTCCTTTAGCGTCTTGAATAATGCCGGCACGCTCATATAAAGAAGCCAAATCCGAATACAAGTAGCCGGGGTAACCCTTTCGTCCCGGAATCTCTCCTTTACTGCTGGAAAATTCTCGCAGCGCTTCACAATAAGAAGTGATATCGGTCAAAATGACCAAAATGTGCATATCATGTTCATACGCCAAATATTCCGCTGCCGTTAAGGCACAGCGCGGAGTTAAGGTTCGCTCAATGATCGGATCATTGCTTAAATTAATGAACATCACGACTTTATCCATCACTCCGGCTTCTTCAAAGGAACGCCGGAAGTAATCTGCCACATCGTTTTTTACGCCCATTGCCGCAAAGACTATACCGAAATTTTTACCATCGCCTTCCGAAATTTTCGCTTGTTTTACCAGTTGGACCGCCAATTCATTATGCGGCATACCCGATCCGGAAAAAATCGGCAGCTTCTGGCCGCGAATCAAGGTCATCAGCGCATCGATACTGGAAATTCCGGTATTGATATAATTACGCGGATAAACACGGGAAACCGGATTCAAGGGATGTCCGTTAATATCTGCTTTCTTCTCGGCATAAATTTCGCCCAAGCCGTCAATTGGACGACCCGAGCCGTTAAACACCCGACCCAATAATTCTTTGGACAGCGGCAATTCCATCGGATGACCGCTGAACTTGGTTCGCGTATTGGTTAATGACATTCCGTTGGTTCCTTCAAAAACCTGTACCACCGCTTTTTTTCCTTCCAGCTGGACAACGCGTCCCAAACGCTGTTCCCCGTTATGCAAATGAATTTCGACCATTTCTTCATAAGCGACATCATCGACATCGTCCAAAACGATCAGCGGTCCGTTAATCTCACTTAAACCCAGATATTGAATGCCCACAGGAATTCCTCCTTTCGTTATGCGATTGTATCCAATGCCTCATCAATCATTGACATATACGTATCCAGTAACGCCAAATCATGATTGGGTACATCATATTTCATCTTTACGACCTTATCAAAAATACCGGTTTTTAAAACCAAACTGAGCGGTTTTCCTTCTTGGATAACCCCTTTACATTGTTCATACAGATATAAGATCACATCCATCATTTTCAACTGTTTTAACAACGGTACATACGTATCTTCACTATGGAAAGCATTTTGTTGTAAATAACCGACACGAATCACTTTACTGATTTCAATGACCAATTTTTGATCATCCGGCAATACGTCACTGCCGATCAATTTGACGATTTCCATCAGTTTCGTTTCCTCTGCCAACAAAGCCATAATCTGTTGGCGGTCGCTCATAAAGCGGGGATCTACATGATGGTGATACCAGCGGCTTAAATCGTTTACATATTCGGAATAAGATTCGTTCCAGTTGATCGCAAAGTAATGTCTCGCGTATGCCAACTGTTTATCCAATGCCCAGAAACAGCGCACAAAGCGTTTGGTATTCTGAGTTACCGGTTCACTGAAATCCGCCCCTTGTGGGGATACCGCACCGATGATGGATACCGAACCGGTTGCACCGTTTAATGTTTTCATATATCCTGCTCGTTCATAGAACTGAGAGATACGAGACGGCAGATACGCCGGAAAGCCCTCTTCTGCCGGCATTTCTTCTAAACGTCCGCTGATCTCGCGCAATGCCTCAGCCCAACGTGAAGTAGAATCGGCCATGATCGCCACATGATATCCCATATCACGATAATACTCAGCCAAGGTTAAACCGGTATAAATACTGGCTTCACGCGCCGCCACCGGCATATTAGAGGTATTGGCAATTAATACGGTACGATCGGTTAACGGTCGTTGTGACTTGGGATCGATCAGTTCGGAAAATTCCTCGAGTACCTGCGTCATTTCATTTCCACGCTCACCGCAGCCGACATAAACGATAATATCCGCATCACACCACTTCGCTAACTGATGCTGCGTCATTGTCTTCCCGGTACCAAAACCGCCCGGAATGGCAGCTGTACCGCCTTTGGCAATCGGAAACAGCGTATCAAAAATCCGTTGTCCGGTGACCAAAGGAATACTGATCGGAAGCCGTTCTTTGACCGGTCGTGCAGTTTTGATCGGCCATTTCTGGCACAAGGTCAATGCCATTGTTTCACCGGTTGTCAGTTTTAAACGGACAATTTCATCATGAAGCCGATAGCTGCCGTTTTCCGCGCACCATACAACATCTCCATCCAGATGAGGAGGAACCATCAAACGATGCTCAATCAGTTCAGTCTCCGGCAATGTCGCATAAATTTGGCCGCCGTTTACATGATCACCGACCTTAACCGTGATGCTCACCTGCCAATATGCTTCCTCATCTAACGGCGCTACCGCACTTCCGGTAGCGATAAACGCTCCGCTTTGCTTAGCAATCGCCTGTAAGGGTCGTTCAATGCCGTCAAAAATATTCCGTAAAATTCCCGGCCCCAATGTGACTTGAATCGGCTGTCCGCTAGGATATACCGGCTCTCCCGGCTTTAATCTCGTAGTGGATTCGTATACTTGAATCACAGTCGCATCGCGACTCATAGAAATTACTTCACCCATCAAGCGTCGTTCACCGACATAAACCATTTCCAACATGGAAAAGGCAGTACTATTTTTGACGGTCACCACCGGGCCGTTAATGGAATCAATTACATTTTCACTCACATTTTCACCTCGCAAGTCTTGTTGGTGTATCCAATAATTCCCTTTACAATGAATTATTGTTCGTTTCTCCGTCATCCTGTTTCCTGACTGAGAGAATGGTTCAACTTTATTCCAAAATTAAACCGGAATGTTCCAAAAAATACGCCTTTGCCTGAACAAAAGCACTATCATATGTTTCATCAATAATACGACCATGCTCCGCTAAGACAAGCCGATAACCGCCCAGCTGAATATCTTCACACAGTTCCCCTTGCGTTCCTTGCGGTAAGCATGCCAGACAGTTTTTCAGTCGGTTCGCATCCGCCTTGCCTAATTGCAAAACCGCCGTTTCACCAAACGCTTCGTAGGCGCTGAGTTTTGCTTTCATATCTGCCAAATAGGCATCGCTTTCCCGATAAGCGCGCAATCGCTCTTTTACTTCCGTAAAGAGTTCCTCGCTCAAGGCAGCACGCTCATTCATCAAACGCTGATGGTTCTTGTCTTTTAAACGGCTCATCGCAATACTATGCGCCGAACGGATTTCCTCCGCTTCCTGTTCATACCGGTGCTGTGCCCTTTGCTCTGCCGCACCCTTCATTTCCAATTCACTTTGTATGCGCGTATGTTCCATTTCCTGATGCAGGAGGGCAATTTCTGCTTCCGATCGCGCCGTAATTTCTTTCCGGAAGCACGCCAACAATTCTTCTTTTGTCATCTTTGCCTACACCTCACAATTTTACGCCGACGGCCTCGCTGACATAACGATCAATCGTTTCGCCGATTTTAGCGGAGCCATGCCGATCGGGTATTTCCACAATCAGCGGTTTTGGCTGTTTCAATTTGATTTCCGATATAATTTCCGGACACGTTTGTATCAGTTTGGTCGTCATGAAAATGACCGCAATATCCTCATCATGCATCGCCGTTTCCAGTTCCTGAAGCACTTCATCCCGCTCATGGATGACTTTGCCTTCAATGCCGGCTAAGCGCATGCCCATTTGCGTATCAATGTTATCACTGAGTACAAAGAATTTCATGAGTCCATCCTATAATTTAATCATGATGATCAAGATGGAGATGATCAAACCATAGATGGCAACACCTTCACCCAAAGCAACGAAGATCAGCGATTTACCAAAGTTCTTATCATTTTCGGAAAAAGCACCGATCGCTGCCGGAGCCGCTGCCGCAACCGCAATACCGGCACCCAATGCGGAAAGTCCGGTTGCGAGTGCCGCTGCGATAAAGCCCAAACCTTGTGCCAATGAGCCGCTCATCTGATCTACGACTTCTCCTTCGGCAGCCAAAGCGGTAACACCGTTGATGTTATAAACCAATACACCGGCCAATACCAGAAAAAACAGCGCTATATGGCTTACCACACGGATTTTGGCACTTTTCGCCGTTACATTTCCGCGGAAAACGCGAACCAAAGGCAAGCTGATGACAGCGATTAAAAACAAGGGCAATAATAATTCGATCCAATTTAACATGATGATTTCCTCCTATTCAATATTTTTTAATGATTGAAACGCAATGCCATCCCCACTAAAGTAACGGGAGAACATTTCGTAGAATTCCAGTCGCAATACTTGAATGCCGACAATCATACCTTCCAGACACATGACGAATAAATTACCAAAGATCGCCACGACAATACTGCCGGCACCCGATGTCATATCCATTAACAGCGTTACTACCAACATCATACCGGCATGGGACAATACAAAGCCGCCGACCCGCAAATATGAGATCGTATTGGTGATAAAGGATAAGCAGACCTCAAATAATTCAAAGAAGCTCTGGGTCGCAAAGGCTCCGAAGCCATCCGGAAACATCTTCTTTCCTTCCATGCGTTGTTCGACCGGCTCTTTCAAGAAAATGAGTACCAACGGTATCAAAATCAAGCAGATCACATACATCCGTGAGAATACCGGAATGCCAAAGCCGACCTGTGCTGCGGCACCGCCGACCAATGCCAAATAGAACACCGTTCCGCAGACACCGTTTTGGGACAGCAACAGTTCGCCCCAATTCTTGTGTTTGCATTGAATATACATATTAATGGCAATACTGCATAAAATTAACACCGCACCGATCGCAATCGCACAGATTAACAACGGCATAATGAAGTCTCCGCCCATGACCTCAATCGGTTTTTCTTCTAGGTGGAATAGACTTTGATAGAGCGGATCCAACAGATGTTCATCACCGAATACCGAGCCGTACACAAAGCCGAACAAAGTACTGGAAATACCGATGCGAATCCCGATCTCTCCTAACTTCATACCTTTCAGTTTCGCCGCCAGATAACCAACCAAGATCAATATCAATCCTTGCCCGACATCACCAAACATCATGCCGAACAATAAGGTATATGTGAATGCCACAAACGGCGTTGGATCAATATCTTCATAGTTGGGTAAACCATACATCTCCACAAACATCGCAAACGGGCGGGCAAACCAACCGTTTTTCAACTTGGTTGGCGGAGCAAAGCGCTTATCACTGTGCGCGGGTCGCACTTCCATTTCCATTCCGGGCAAATCCGCAAATACCGAACAGATATATTCTACATCATCCGCTGCCGCAAAACCGCTGATCGAATAGCGATCGCCCATATCCACAACATATTTTCGCGCTTCAAAGGTTTTTTCCAGAAATAATAATTCCCCTTTGATTTCATTTAATCGCTTCATCCACTGATCCAACAATTC
>CAJUGR010000096.1:5820-6871 GCA_910586285.1 uncultured Erysipelotrichaceae bacterium | reverse complement strand
ACGCACCGATATTCGCAATGTGGTGTATGCGTTGATTAATGCCTCCAAGAATGTCGGCGGTTATGATAATGTGAGTGTGATTGTCTTCATGAGTGGGGATGGTGATACCCATGAATAAAATTCTATCAGATCGCTATCTGTTGGTGAAGTCACTCGGTGAGGGGGGGATGGCCGATGTGTATTTGGCGATGGATACGATTTTGAGTCGTGAAGTTGCCATTAAAATTTTACGTGGCGAATTGTCCTCAGATCCGGTAACCTTACTGCGCTTTCAGCGCGAGGCCAATGCCGCAAGCAAATTAAACCATCCCAATGTGGTTGATGTGTACGATGTCGGAGAATGTGACGGTCGGCACTATATCGTTATGGAATATGTGCGCGGGCGAACGCTGAAACAATTAATCGCGCAGCGTGGGGCATTGGATAAAAAAGAAGCGGTGGATATTATGATCCAACTCACTTCTGCGGTACAACACGCTCATGAAAATCATATTATTCATCGTGATATAAAACCGCAGAATGTACTGGTAAAAGATGACGGCACTGTGAAAATCACTGATTTCGGCATTGCGCTGGCTCACGATGCGGTACAACTGACCCAAAGTGATGCGGTGTTGGGCAGTGCGCACTATCTGGCACCGGAAACTACGCGTGGGGAACCGGCGACCAATCAAATTGATATCTATGCATTGGGAATCGTATTTTACGAATTATTATGTGGCAGTGTGCCGTTTCAAGGAGATAATCCGGTTCAGATTGCCATGAAGCATCTGCGAGAGGAGATTCCCGGCATTCGGGAGTTTAATCCGACCTTGCCGCAGTCCATTGAAAATATAATTACCAAAGCAACGGTGAAAAATCGTAAATTGCGCTATCAGAGCGCAAAAGAAATGTTGGCAGATTTAAGACAATGCCTCTCACCCGAAAAAGCCAATGAAGCGAAGCTCGTCTTTGAAGAAAGCGAGCCGCAGCCGACCGTGGTAATGAATGATGAAAGGAAACGCCAAAGTGCCACTAACGGGAAAAAAGCCGCAGTAGTGGAAGAGATTGC
>CAJUGR010000096.1:0-5810 GCA_910586285.1 uncultured Erysipelotrichaceae bacterium | reverse complement strand
GCTCTGGGGAGGTGCAGCCCTGCTTTTAGTGGTAATGATGATGGTCGGCGTCTATTTTAGCGGAGTGGTCAGTTTCTTTGCCTATGATCCGATCATCCAGGTTCCTCAGCTTAGTGAACTTACCAAAGAAGAGGCGTTAAAACAGCTGTTGGAAGCAGGATTTGATGAAAAGGATATTTCCTTTGAAGAAGAATTAAGCGATGATGTCAAGGTCGGTACGGTTTTTGACAGTGATCCGCAAGAAGGAAGCAGTGTGAAAAAGAGTCAGGGAATTGTTGTTACGATATCAAAAGGAAACTATTTTACTATTGAGGATTATAAAGGCAAGTCGATGGACGAGATTGAGGCGAAAATTAAAGCAGCTTTGCCATTGGCTGTGGTTTCGGTGGAAACCGTAGCAACTGCCGATGCCAAACCGGGAGTGATTTTGGCGCAAAGCGGCGCAAACATCGGTGATAAATTATCGCCGGAAAAAGAAATAACCATATTTTTTCAGGTTGCCAAGGCGCCCAGTGTTACCATTAGCGGTGTGATCGGAATGCCGATTGATGAGGCATTGGCGCTTTTGGATGCATCCGGGGTTGCTGTCGTATCGATGCAACGCAGTACGATCGGAATGAGCGAAGAAGAAATTGCCGCGATAAAGAAAGGCATCGTGGTGGAAGTGGATCCGCCGGAAGGCACACAATATGTGCAGGATGGCTCTTCCAACTGCATCACGCTGTATTATTACTGACATGGAAAAGGGACGAATTATTCGCATCGTATCAAGCCAATACGATGTCTTGTGTGAACAGGAGATTGTTCCTTGTATCGCCATGGGGAAACTGCGCAAGGGCAGGACACCGTTGGTGGGAGATCTGGTGGAAGTGGAACGTTTTGCCAATCAAAGCGGGATTCAAAAGATTTTACCGCGCCGCAATCAACTGCTTCGTCCGGCGGTAGCGAATGTGGATCAGGCGATTATTGTGATGTCGTGCCGGGATCCGGATTTTTCTACGGTATTAATCGATCGGCTGATTTTTCAAATTGTCTATCATGACATTCAGCCGTTGCTCTGTATTACCAAAACAGATTTGATTGATGAAAACGATGCGATTTATCAAACGATCGAGCGCTATCGGCAAAGCGGATATCCGGTTTATACAAGTAATGCACAGGCAGCTTCCGGTGCACTGATCGCTGCCTTGAAGGGGAAAATCAGTGTGTTAACCGGTCAAAGCGGCGCCGGAAAAAGTTCGCTGTTAAATCGGATTGATCCACGCTTTCAGTTACAGACGCAAGCCATTTCCAAAGCCTTAGGCCGCGGTAAGCATACGACTCGTCATTGTGAACTGCATGAGATTGCACAAGGTTGGGTAGCGGATACACCCGGTTTCTCTTCCATGGATTTTACCTATATGGAAATCGGCGCATTGGCCGCAAAAATCCCTGATTTTCAGCCTTATATTAACCAATGTCGATTTCGTGACTGCGTTCATATGCATGAACCGGATTGTGCGCTGCGTCAGGCAGTAGAAACAGGAGCGGTAGCGATGGAGCGTTATCGGCATTATCAGGAAGTAGTCACGATGATTAAACAGATGAAAAAGAAATACTAAGGAGAATGACTATGCAGAAACTCATCATTTCCCCCTCGATTCTGGCAATGGATTTTTCACAAGTGAATCAACAGATAACGAAATTCAATCAAAGCGGTGCGCAATGGATGCATTTTGATGTAATGGATGGTCATTTTGTGCCGAATCTGACGTTTGGACCGGATATTTTAACAGGATTCAAGAAAATAACGAAGGCATTTATGGATGTTCATATCATGGTGGAAAACCCAACAGTGGTTGCGTCTTGGTTTGTCGATGCCGGTGCGGATTTGATCACGTTTCACCGGGAAGCTTGCGCTGATATCGAATCCTGTGTAGCGCTGTGTCGCAAATTGCGATCTCAAGGAGTGATGGCAGGGGTTAGCGTAAAACCCAAAACAGATGTGAAAGATTTAATTCCGTATCTGGAAGAGATGGATGTGGTTTTGATTATGAGCGTAGAGCCGGGTTTTGGCGGACAGGCCTTTATGCCGGAAGTACTGGATAAAGTGCGACAACTGCACAAAGTGATCACCGATCGCCATTTATCAACACGCATTCAAATTGATGGCGGAATCAATGCGGAGACGGGAAAACTGGCAGTAGCGGCCGGGTGTGATACGTTGGTAGCAGGCAGCTACGTATTTAAGCGGGATATGCGAGAGGCCGTTCATTCTTTATTATGTCTCGAAAAGTAATACTGGCAGCCGGATTGTGCGAACATATCCCTTTATGGAAAGATACTGATGTCATCGGTGTTGATCGCGGCGCGCTGATTGCCGTGCGCCAAAAAGTCTCACTGCGTTGTGCCATCGGAGATTTTGATTCGATCACGGCCCAAGAAAAAGCTGAAATCGCAGCTGCTTGTGAGATTCACACGTTACCTCGTCATAAGAATGAA
Source organism: uncultured Erysipelotrichaceae bacterium (assembly GCA_910586285.1). Taxonomy (GTDB): domain Bacteria; phylum Bacillota_I; class Bacilli_A; order Erysipelotrichales; family Erysipelotrichaceae; genus C-19. Next base: position 3,329 of record CAJUGR010000096.1, on the reverse strand, counting down.
ACCGATAGTGAAGCTGCGATTCAATATGCTTTGGATCAAGGATACGAAGAAATTATTCTGTATGGTGGTTTGGGCGGTCGCATGGATCATGCATTGGCCAATCTCTATCTGTTAATGCATCGAGATTATCCGCTTACATTACAGGATGAGCATCATATCATCACCAAGTGCAAGCCGGGAACCTATCATGTGAAAAAACAATTTACCTACTTATCCTTGTTGGCATTGGAGCCGACAATCATCAGTGAAAGCGGTGTTGCTTATCCGCTTCATAAGCGTCAAATTACACCGACTGATATTTATCCCATTTCCAATGAGATCATTGCGGATTTAGCAGAAATTATTGTTCATGAGGGAAATGTCCTGTTATTTCAATGTGAAGATGTTACAAAATAATGCGAACGGAAACCGATAAAACGCGATTTCCATTCGCATTACTGGGTAATAGGATACATTCATAAGTGAAAACATAAAATGAATCCGAAGGCAACTGCACAAAAAAAACAGGTTACCCTGTTCATTTTGCGACTTAGAGTGCGTTTTTTGCTTTCAGTGTTTTCAAAGCACGAGCACTGATGCGCATCGTTTGAGGCTTGCCATCAACCATAACTTTTACTTTTTGTAAATTGACATTCCATTTACGACGACTAGCACGCATAGAGTGAGAGCGTTTATTGCCGGACATTGGACCTTTTCCGGTAATTGCACAGACTTTTGACATTGCGTTTACCTCCTTTATAATCATAAAAGCACATTTGCCTATATATGATAGCATTTCTTTTGTGAAATTACAAGGAAAAAATTATAAAAGCGCAATTTCACCTTACAACGGCATCAAATATGACTTTCTATGGTAAATTTAAGCGAAGATGTAAATGTAAATACTGGGAATGCCTTTAATAAATTGCTTTTTTTATACTTGTGCTTTATAATAGTACTGTATCGGAAGTGAAATAAAGATAAGGGGATTGCGATGAAAATAAAAAATCTTATGATGTTATTTCTTGTATCCTGTTTAGGTTTGAACACATTGGTTTCGGTACGAGCCAGCGATGATGAAGATTATCCATTCAACATAGAAGATGATTCACTAAACAGTGATGGAGAATATTATGAATATCCGGCTATGGACGTAGACGGAAAAATTACCATGGTCAAAATACCGGAGGTCAATCCGGAAGATATTGAACAGGAGAAAGCGGAAAATGCCTCTTCTTATGATGTCGTTATTTCGTTCGGAAATGAAGACGAAGTCATTGCCACATATGACAGCTTACAGGAAGCGGAAGCGGTTGCCAATGCACGCAGAAGAATGCGCCGCGCCGGAAGTGCAAGAGTTGTTGCGAATACGGATTATTCCAATCTTAAATACGGTGTAGTGGATTTTCACACCAAACCATCGAACACCAATACACTTTATACGGAAACATTAACCGGATACAGCGGTTATATTAACGGTGCTTACGGTGGCGATGCTGCATTCCTCGGCTATTGTTCTACGGATAAAAGTAAGGTTAAGTTCCGTATGGCCGGAGTAGAGGGATGCGTTAATGCAAGCGATGTTATTGTGCGGGATGCGGATGATGCTTATGTAGGTTTTTATCGCGTAGAGAATGGTATTCTTTGTCACTATATCCATGCCAATGTTTCTTCTCCGTATTATTCCAGTGTGATTAATGTCGGACCCAAGCAGTCATATATGAGCAATAATGTGGTATATTATAGTTATGATGGGCATTATTTTTATACATCCTATGAAAAAATGATCGATGATTATAAAAATAATACGTATGCCCATTCGATTAATCCCAATCAGCCGTATTATAACTATTTTCAATATTTGTCCCACCGCAGTAAAACAACCTTTACGGCGCAGCAGTTAGATGCTTACACCAAAACCATCATTGATTTTGACAGTAAAATGTTGAACCTCGGATCGGCATTTATTACCAATCAGAATAAATACGGTGCCAATGCATTGTTAATGTATGGAGTGGCAGCGAATGAGTCCGCATGGGGCACCAGCAGTATAGCGATGAATAAGAACAATATCTTCGGTCACAACGCGACAGATTTTAATCCGAGTGCTAATGCGAATAAATATAATTCGCCAGCGGAGAGTGTCGAGCATCATGCGAAGAATTTTATTTCTGACGGTTATTTGGATCCTAAAGATTACAGCGGACGCTTTTTCGGAGGTCATCTTGGCGATAAGGCAAGCGGTATGAATGTGAAGTACGCATCCGACCCGTTTTGGGGTGAAAAAGCCGCAGCGGTGGCCAATGTGGTATCACAGAAAAACGGAAATAAGGATTTCGGAACTTATAAAATCGGTATGGTTGAGAAAATGACTAACTTGCAGGTTCGTAAGGATGCCAATACTTCATCGACAGCGTTGTATGCGACGAAGAATATCAGTAATTTTCCGGTGCTGATTAAGGCTACCACTACGGGCCAAAGTATTGAGGGAAACAATGTTTGGTATCGAATTCAAAGTGATCCCACGTTAAACAGCAATCGAAGCGCAACCACGCAGGGCACTTACACTTATGATTTTTCCAAAATGTACGGATATGTTTCTTCTCAATATGTAGAATTGGTGAAGTATACCAATGTTTCTACCAATGTTCCAAGCGATACTCCAACTACCACGGTGAAAAAAGGAGATCCCAGTGGCGATGGTAAGATTACATCCATGGATTATGTATTGGTAAAGAATCATATTTTAAAGGTCAAGCTCTTATCCGGGGATGCGCTCAAGGCAGCTGATGTGAATGGTGATGGTAAGATTACATCCATGGATTATGTACTGATTAAAAACCATATTTTAGGTATTGCTACGATTAAATAAAGCTTTGTAAACAATCAATGTAAGGAGATGTTTATGCGTAAATATTTGACTAGGGTGGTTTTATCTCTGGTATTAATATGCTCGTTGCTTATGCCGGTATATACTCTGGCAGAGGCTCCGGGAGAAAGGTTTACCGCTACGGCATCTTGCGGTAATTTGGAAGGAAGCGTAGCTGCCAGAAGCAGTAATGCAACGATCATCAGTGCGGATAGCTGGTGTAATCGCGGGGAAACGGTGAGTGCAACTGCGCAAGCCGGCAGTGTCGGTACTGCTTCGGTTTATTTTGTTACGGTGGATGTGACTGATGTTTCCAATCCCAGTAATCCGGTACAGGGAAGTTCCGGTGTGAATCTGGGTGGGAAAAGTGTGCAGGTTTCCAATCCAAGTTCACAGAAGCCTACGATCGGCGGTAGTAGCGGTAGCGGTAACAGCGGCGGTAGCAGTGGCAATCAAGGTTCTTATCAGACACCTCAGGTAA
>CAJUGR010000095.1 GCA_910586285.1 uncultured Erysipelotrichaceae bacterium | reverse complement strand
AGAACCACAAGTTAATGCGGAGGTCTTCTGTTTCCCAAGTTATTTTAGATACTCGATAAATAAAGGAATGTTAACATAGATAAAATGATAACATTCCTTTTCGTTTTAGTAAAACTAATCAAGAATAAAAAAGAAGATGATAGAAATGATTAGTGTGAGAACAGGAGAAGTTTGTGCTTTAATGTGGGATAAAATAGCTTTAGAAAAAAGATTAATCAGTATTGAACACAATGTATATAGTAAAGTAAAAGATGAAAAAGTAAGTGGTTTTTAGGTACAACTAAGACAAAAAATGGAGTAAGAAAAGCATATATTTGTGATACTTTGTTAGTTGCTCTTAAAAATTATAAAAAGAAACAGGATAATTTTAAAAGGGTTTATCGTAAAGATTATCAATACTATCATTTAGAAGAAGTTAAGAATAAATATGGAAAAATTCCAACGAGCTTTGAGATTATCAAAAATAAAAAAGAATATTGTAGCACAACGCAAGATTTAATATGATTTAGCTTGGCACTATCATTGGTGGCTAAATGACGATATAAATTTTGATAATTGTTATAAAAATAACAAAGCGAAGTTATTCATTATAAAAGTATAGAAGAAATATTAAATCTGGCAAATTTATGGGCTTTACCTTATGGTGAGATCCGCTTTTTGCGTTTTTAGTATGCCGATCCCCATGATAATAATCGTGGATATCATGACTCCGTGAACGGATTTTCATTATATACTGTAAATGAATAAAATCGATTTTTAATAAAGGGAAAACACAGATTTTGCGAATTCATAGGTATGAATTCAAAGAAAAAAGTAGGAATAGATGTAAGGAACGATAAAATATGTTAAAATAAACAGGCAGAATACAGAGGTGAATTGTGATGCTTACATTATCACATTTAAATTTTCAGGCAGAAGGGAAGACGATCATTACCGATTTATCGGCAGAATTTGCGCCGGGATGCTTTACGGTGATCACCGGACCCAATGGCGGCGGAAAGTCAACCTTGGTACGCTTGATTATGGGAATCGAACAGCCGACAAGCGGATCGATATTTTGGAAGGGAATTGATATTACGAAATTGCCTGTTCATGAACGGGCTCGTCTTAAAATCGGGTATGCTTTTCAACAGCCACCGCGTTTTAAAGGAATGAGTGTGCGGCAATTGTTAAGCTTGGCTCATGGAAGTGAACTTTCTCACGATGAGTGTTGTGAGTACTTAAGTGCGGTCGGATTATGTGCCAATGATTATTTGGATCGTGATGTTGATGCTTCGTTGTCGGGCGGTGAAGTGAAGCGCATCGAGATTGCGACGCTGTTGGCACGTGATTTAGAACTGGCCATTTTTGATGAACCGGAAGCCGGTATTGATTTATGGAGTTTCACAAAATTGGTTGAAACCTTCCAACAGCTTCATGATGAACGTGAAACCGGCATTCTCTTGATCTCCCATCAGGAACGCATTATGAAAATGGCCGATGAATTGGTGGTATTGGAAAACGGCAGCATCGTGAAACAAGGACAGCGGGATGTGATCTTGCCCTCTTTATTACAGGATTTTCCATCGTGCGAGTATAAGAAGTAGGTGAACTTATGCAGGAAACAGAAAAAAACTTATTGAATACCATTGCCGGCATTCGCGGCTTTCAACCGGGAACGGCTTTCAATTTGCGGCAGAACGGACTTGGGGTGGAACGGCATTCGACATCACAAGTTCAGATAAAAACAAAAACGGATCAGCCGGGAATTGATATTATGATAAAGGCGCATACCGCGGCAGAGGAAGTGCATATCCCGGTGATTTTAACGGAAAGCGGCATCAAGGACGATGTCTATAATGATTTTTATATCGGCGAAGGTGCGAACGTTACGATCATTGCCGGATGCGGAATTCATAACGATGGCTGTGAAACCTCACAACATAACGGAATCCATACGTTTCATATCGGAAAGGGAGCCCATGTGACATATGTGGAAAAGCATTATGGGGAAGGAAACGGATCGGGAGAGCGCATCATGAATCCGACAACGGTGGTACATATGGATGAAGGCTCCTATATGGAGATGGATATGGTACAGATTAAAGGTGTGGATTCTACTAAGCGTAACACCGAATGCTTTTTACAGGCAGATGCTAAGCTTGTCATATCTGAACGCTTATTAACGCATGGCAAACAACAGGCGCTTTCAGACGTTAAGGTCTCTTTAAACGGTGATCGCAGTAGTGTTCGCATTATTTCTCGCTCGGTCGGCAAGGATCAATCCGTTCAGCGTTTTCACCCGATTGCGATTGGCAATGCGATGTGTCGGGCACATATTCAATGTGACTCCATTTTAATGGATCATGCCAAGATATCATCCGTTCCGGAAATCGGTGCCAATCATGTGGAGGCACAGATTGTTCATGAAGCAGCGATTGGTAAGATCAACAGTGATCAGCTGATGAAATTACAAACGTTTGGTTTAAGCGAAGAAGAGGCGGAAGCGGTCATCGTGGAAGGCTTCCTGAAATAGCTGATCGAAATTGCCATAGACGTGAGGGAAAATAATATGACGATGGAAAAGTAAGAGGATACGATGATGAAAATAAAATTACATTTGCGTTCATGGATCGTGGGACTCGTGATGGTGATGACTGTCATCGGCGGATTGATATTGTTAGGACATATTACTGAGGGAGGTTTGATTTATCGTGACGGTAAACCGTTAAAAATTGGTGCGACCTATATGACGTTAAACAATCCCTTTTTCAATGTAATTGATGAAGAAGCAAGACAGGTGATTGAGGCACACGGAGATCAATTGATTTCTTTGGATCCTGCGCTCAATTTGGAAAAGCAGAAAGAACAGATTCATTATTTGATTGAACAAGGGGTGAGTGCGCTCATTATCAATCCGGTGGATTTTAACGGCTTAAGTGAAGAATTACAAGAAGCCAGGGAAGCGAAGATTCCGGTGATTATGGTAGATACCAACGTCGAGGATGAGGAGTTGGTACGCTACTCATTGATGTCGGATAATTATGATGCCGGGGTACAATGCGCACAAGATATGATGAAACGCAAGGAATCTGCGCGAATTGTTTTATTACAGCACAGTACTGCTTATTCGGCCGTTCAGCGCATTCAGGGCTTTACCGATACTATTCAAGGTCATCCGCAATATCAGATTGTCGAGCGGATCGAGTGCGAAGGTCAGCTGGAAATTGCGATGCCGGAGATGGATGCTTTTTTAAACAGAAACGTCCCCTTTGATGTGGTGATGGCATTAAATGATCCCAGTGCGATGGGTGCATTGGGAGCCATGCAGGATCAACATCGTTTGGATGGGGTATTGGTATACGGAGTAGACGGAACGCCGGAAATCAAAGCGCTCATCCGTGATCATATTATGACGGCAACGGTATCACAGTCACCGATTACCATGGGCAAAGATGCGGCAGAAGTCATCTATCGCATTTTAGCAGGAGAAGATGACAGCGGGGAGGTACTCATTCCCGTAACGTTAATTAATGAACAGAACATCAATCAGTTTAATCTGGAAGGATGGCAATAATCATGGTGATTCAAAATTGGTCCAATGATAAAAAAATGCGATGGATTCATCGTATGCTTTGTTACCTTAACTTTGCGATCATTGCCTTTATCGCTTTTATGATTGATATTACAACACGGCGGATCTGTGATATGCAGGAGGCAAGAGCCTTTTTGTCAACTTTGCCGACTTTACCGACCAAGCCCGAATTAACGGTTTTTGTGTCCGTATCGGCTTATGTTGTTTTATTATGCATTATGCACTATTATCACCGCATTCATTTAAATAAATGGCAGCAGACAGGCTGTTTTCTGATTGAAGCAGGCATATGTGTGATCATTATGAAAATGCTCAATTTTTCTACCAACAGCATTCTTTTATTGGTAATGGCGGATTTATTAACATATATCAATACCAATCGTGAACGCATTCTCTGTTTGTCAGTGATGATCGTATTATATCTGTTTGCCAATTATGATTTTTTGTTTGGCTGGATTGATATGGTATCATTCGATCAATATCTTGCCTGTTATCATTCGATGACACAATCCATGCTGATTACGATACACAATATGTTGACATCAATGAATATCATTTTGTTCATTTTATATATGGTCTTTCTGGTACAGGATAAAATCAATGAAAGTAAAGAAATGATGCAGATGAACCAGGAATTACAAAATCTCAATGACCAGTTAAAGGATTATGCCGAAATGCGCGAACGAATGGGTGAAACCAGAGAACGAAACCGTTTGGCACGGGAAATTCATGATACGTTGGGACACACATTAACCGGTTTATCGGTTGGTCTGGATGCCTGTGTCTTAATGAGTGAAATGGATCCATCCGCTACCAAAAAGCAGCTATCGCTGTTGGCGGACTCCGCCCGAGTGGGGTTAAAGGATGTTCGCCGATCCGTGGATAAGCTGCGTCCCGATGCTCTTGAGCATTTTACATTACAGGAAGCATTGGACAAGATGATTCTCGATTTCCGGGCAGTTACCGATGTCGATATTCACTTTGTTTGTCATTTACCGCATCTGTCTTTCGATAAAGATGTGGAAGAAGTGATTTATCGCATTATTCAGGAGGGAATGACCAATTCTGTACGCCATGGCCAGGCACATGAAATTTTTATCTCACTGGCCAAGGAAAAGGACACGCTGATTTTAATTATTGAAGATGACGGTATCGGATGTGATTCGATACATCAGGGATTTGGCCTCCACCACATGCAGGAGCGTGTGGCATTACTTCAGGGTAACATCCGTTTTTACGGTTCGGACGGCTTTATCATTCTGGCGGAAATACCGATTAGGGAGGGAAAATAAATGATCAAAATCATGATAGCGGACGATCAGGAATTAATCCGTGAAAGTCTGAAAATAATCTTGAGTACAAAAGAAGATTTCCAAGTGATTGCGACCGCGTCCAGTGGTAAAGAGGTGATGGATCTGCTTCAAAATGAAGTTCCGGATGTGATTTTAATGGATATGCGAATGCCGGATATGGATGGAGCAAATTGTACCAAATGTGTTAAGGAAGCCTATCCGCAGGTGAAGGTGATTATCTTAACGACATTTGATGACGATGAATATGTCTATTCTGCATTGAAATATGGAGCCAGCGGTTATTTGTTAAAAGGGGTATCACTGGAGGAATTATCCGATGCGATCAAAACCGTATTACAAGGCGGCGGTATTTTCAATCCCGATGTGGCAGGCAAAGCAATTCAACTTTTCTCTCAAATTGCGAATGATCATGATAAAATTACCACGTTTCAACCAACTGAAGGGGATCCTTCCTTAAGCAACACCGAGTGGAAGATCATCCGTAAGGTTGCCAAAGGGATGTCTAACAAAGAAATAGCGAAAGATATAAGATTTACTGAGGGAACTGTCCGTAATTATTTAAGTGTCATATTGGAAAAATGTCAGTTGCGTGATCGTACCCAATTGGCGATTTGGTATCTTCATCGTGAAAAAGCCGAAAAGGATGGACAAGAATGAAGCGTAAAGTGATTAGTTCGGTTTGTATCCTACTGGGGATAACGATCATCATCGTTTTTTATCTTTATGAGCGTCAAAAAACGACGGTGATCACGTTCGGAATGTTTACCGGAAGTAATTGGGATGTACCCAATGGCGACACCTATGAGATTATCGATCAGGCGATCGAACGCTTTGAACAATCGCACGATCGGGTAAAAATCGAGTATGTAAGCGGCTTACAGAAGAAGGATTATGCGGAATGGTTATCGCAGCAGGCATTAACCGGTAATTTACCCGATGTGTTTTTGGTACGTTCCGATGATTTGCATACGTTTGCGAATGTCGGCATGTTGGAGCCGTTAGATTCTTATATCGAAAAGGACCCAAAGATGGATGCGGAGCGTTATTTTACGCCGGCTTTACAAAGCGGGCGATACCAACAGAGTCAGTATGCGCTGCCTTATGAAAGCGTACCGACAATGATGTATGTGAATAAAACGCTGTTGGATCAATATGGGATTCCCTTGCCCGATAATGATTGGACATGGGATGATTTCTATACGATTTGTAAAGAAGTGAGTCAGGATGTTGATGGCGATGGCCGCCTGGATACGTTTGGCGTTTACGGCTACACATGGCAAAATGCTTTAGCTGCCAACAATGCAACGATTTTTAATGAGGATGGGACGCAGGTGGTATTAAATCATAAGTATGTTTATGAAGCCGTAGTATTTATGCGTAAATTGGAACAGTTAAACGAACAGACGGCAGTCACCGGTGATATGTTTGATCAGGGAATGGTGGCTTTTTGCCCGATGAGTTTCAGTGAATATCGTACCTATAAGCCATATCCGTGGCGGATCAAGAAATACTCTAATTTTGAATGGGAATGTATTCCGATGCCGGCCGGACCGCAAGGCGCGAATGTTTCCCAACTGGATACGCTCAGCGTCGGAATCAGTTCCCGCAGTTCCCGTAAAGAATTGGCGTGGGAGTTTTTAAAAGCATTGTGTTATGATGAAACAACTCAACAGGATATTTTTCGTTATTCGCAAGGAGTTTCGGTATTGCGGGATGTCACGACATCTCCGGCTGTTGTGGATATGTTGTTAAAGGATGTGCCGGGAGCGACTGCGTTTGATATGGAATTTTTAAATGATACAATGGAGTATGCTTTGCCTAATGTGAAGTTTACGGACTATGATCAAGTCGTTGCGGTGGCGGATAGCGAGATACGCCGTTTGCTTAACACTGATGAAGATATATCCACTGCGCTCACTGCGCTTCAGAATCAAATTAATGATATGTTACAAAAATAGGTAATCTGAAATAAGGTGGGGTATACAAAACATGGGGTGCCAAATAACA
>CAJUGR010000094.1 GCA_910586285.1 uncultured Erysipelotrichaceae bacterium | reverse complement strand
TGAAATCATGGATCATCATACTTTTATCAACGAAAAAATATTCTTCTTCCAATTCATGCTAATCACTTACTTTATTGGAGATTCTTTTACGCATATAACATCACCATACACTCTGTTTTTATTATACGTTATTTATATTACAATAGTTATATAAGAATATTTTTTTATTTTCTGCTAAGTTAATGCACATTAAATATAAGTAAAGAATAAATTTGTTTTCAAAATGTGAAAAGTGCTTTGTTTATCGCCTTTTTAAACAATATTGGAAATATTTGCATACAATCGTGGTATTTACAAGTAAAAACGATGATGTTATAATCGCAATGAGAGTAAGGAAAAGAGATGATTGTTATGCAGGCAAGTGAAATAGAATTGGTAAAAAGATTACAATCAGGGGATGAGAGCGCCTTTGATGAGTTATATCATACGTATTATGCAAGAGCGATTGCGATTGCCAATCGTCTGACTAACAATCAAGCGGATGCACAAGATGTTGTGCAGGAAGCCTTTCTTCAAGTTCATAAATCGATTCAATCTTTACAGGATCCGCAGTTTTTTTACAGCTGGCTGAATCGGATCATTCATTCCAAATGCGTAAATTTGTTTTATCGTAATCGTAATGAAAATGCGGTAGATCCTGCGAAGATAGAATTGAAGCAATCCTATGAAGAAAAACGGCGGTATATGCTGCCTCAAGAAGAAAATGCTTATACCAGTGAACAAGAGGTGTTGAGGAGCATTCTTGGGCAAATGGATGAAAAATACCGGGAAGTACTGGAGTTGGCATACTTTAAACAGATGAAATTAAATGAGATCGCAGCGTACTTAGAATTGCCGCTTGGAACGGTAAAGACACGTTGTCGGCGAGCAAAGGAAGAATTAAAAACACGTATTCGCGTGTTTGAAGAAAGAGAACAGCGACATATCACTTTCGATGTGGATGCGCTGCTTCCTGCGATCACCATATTTTCATTCGTGGAATTGCGCAAGGCTTTCCAACAGAAGCTATCTGATTTCTTTATGGGACAGGCAGTCAATATCGTTTGTGTGACTTCCTTTACCGTGTTGGCAATATCCGGTGGAACGATGGCAATCTATGACTGGAATCAAGCAAAGGAACAGGCGGCATCGATACAGGAAGAACCGACTAACACCTTAAATGAGACATCCTTTATTCATCGTGATCAAGAATACTCACCAAAACCTTTTGGTCAACATCCCTATGAGGACAGAATTGTCAGTTCATCCAAAGAGGCTTATTATATATGCATTGGATGGGCTTCAAATCTTAATGAGATGCAAACCAAAGAGGAAACAGAGATAAAAGAAATCAAAGGTATTTATGAAGCGTTACGTCAAGCAGATGATCAATATTATCAAATGTTAAAGGACAGAGGATGGGAAGAAGACTTTCTTTCATTATCAGAATAAGAATTAAAAAGTATGAATTTCAATGATCATACTTTTTAATTCTCTTCCCATTTTTAAAATATTACAAATAATCTTATTGACAACGAATTATAAAGGCAGAATGTTAAAAATTGTAAATACATACAAAAACTAAAAAGTGAATTTTTTTAAGAAAGTTTGAAACCTTTTGACTTTGTTTTCGGTCACTAGTATGCAATTCTCCCCCCAATCGGCAGGAAGAAACAGCGTTTACAGAAAGTATATGCCGATTCTTTATTGATATAAAAACAGTTAAGAGAGGAAGGTTTCTATGAGAAAGAGGATAGTTGTTCTGATATGCTTCGTTATGGCGTTGGTCGTGGGGGTGCCGGTTGTAAGTAATACAGCACATTTATTGAATGCGGCGGAGGGGGATGATGGGAAAGAAAAGATTATAGATTTTGAATTGGGTTCTCTTACTAGAAACAATACAATTTTTTCTATGTATATTATAAGCGAAAGAAATCATTTGTATTTTAATCCCGCATTTAACAATGAATATGATATTACAATTATGATGGATAGTGCTGGTAAGCCGTTAGAAAAGGTAATAAAGGTATCTGGATCTTCTTCTAGTGGTAATGGTTCGATGCCAAAGGGCAGTGGGATGGCATTACGCTCGGATAATACTTTATATGTATGGGGATACAATGATTATGGTCAATTCGGAAATGGTACGGTATCATCAGAATATTTTGCACAAGCCATCATAGTTGATCCGGGAATTCCTAATATTGTATCTGTATTATCCACCGAAAGAACGAATTACATCCTGACCGCAAATGGAGATGTATATGCGAGTGGAGATAATACGAACGGACAATTTGGTAATGGGACAACCAATTCCAGTACTACTTTCACAAAAGTAGATATCCGCGATGTAAAAAAATTAACCCGGACAGAACCGAATATTATTTATGCTTTGAAAAATGACGGAACCATTTATAGTTGGGGTGGTATGGTATACGATGGAATTAATACATTACATGATGTTACAAAGCCAACCCCAATCTATGCGGAAAACAGAACAGATTTTTTTACCAATGTCGTTGATATTGATGCCATCGGTTCGGTATATGGAAATCCCTCAGTAGCGGTATTGGTTCAGGAAGATATTACTGCTAAAGGTTATATTGTTGGAAGGCAGAAAAAAGGATTAACGCTTTCAACAACGTTAAATACTACAGTTTCCGGCCTCTATGAAGTCAGTGATGTTTGCTTTGGATATACTGGAGTTGCTTCAGGTAGTAGTTCAAATCCTACGAATGTCGCTGATGTCAGCTTTATTGGTGATGGAAAAGTATATTCTCAAGGAAGTGAATTAGCGTATTACTTTAAAGAAGATGGAAAAATTTTGAAACTGCAAAAGATGGCGGGCTTCCACATTGTGTTGACAGAAAAAGGAAGGGTCTTTCTTGGCAGTGAAATTGGCAGCGAGAAAATTATAAAAATTCCTTTAAAAATAAACGCAGTAAAGACAAATGATACTGCATATCAAAATGAAGAAAAATACCATGATAATGTCGAATTAAGCGTTGTATCAACATCTATAGACACAGTTACTTGTCAAGTAGAGGATACTGTTGGCAACACGGCAAGTATTTGTGATGGTTTTGCGGATAATAAGATTAATGTAGCGGTTCATAATCAGCGCGTTTATCGAAAATATATTTTTTCGAATGATATTATGAGTCAGGAAATCATCGTTGATTTATATAAAGGTACGCCAATATTATCCGGCTATTCTACCACGGTTACCAACAAAATAAAAATACAAGATTCGATTTCTCTCGCTGTCCCTAGTGAGCAATCGGGATGGAACTCTTATAGCGCAACGATAACGGATGCGACCGGAAACACGAGTGATTTTACAGGTGGTACGTTAAGTGAAGGTACTTATACATTGCATCTCAGTGACGCTTATGGCAATACCCAAGATTATAAATTCGAGGTGACAGATAAACCTACCCCAACGGCAGTGTTTACTCCTTCCATTACTGATTTCGTTTATAACGATGCTTATACAAAAGTAAATGGTACGATTGGTACGATTTCACTTCAATATCCTGCCGGAGAACCGACTTCAAATATCGCTTCCATTCAATTAGGAAATGGTAGTGATGATGCGAAGTTCAGTATCGATACTAATGGTACATTGAAAGTAAAAGGCAGTAATCTGAATGCCGGTACTTACAATATTACTGTTTCGGGTAAGGATGGCAATCAAATGGACTTTACCAAAGCAATTACCATTGTGGTAGGTAAGGCAAATCAAGATAACTATCAGATTACCAACAATGCCAATTATCCATTTCATGCCAATCAGGAAATTGCGATTACCACATCCGGTAATGATAGCGGAGAAAATGAAACATATACAATCACCGGTGGTAATTCTGTGGCACAGATTGCTGGTTCCAACAAGTTTAAGATTTTAACGAGTGGTACTTTTACCTTAGAAGCTACCGTGGCAGGGAATACGAATTACAATCCGAAAACCGTATCCAAAGCGATTACGATTTCGGAACTGCCGATGCAAAATCCGGCCATCAAAATCAGCAGTTCGGATTCTATGATGTATGGAGATACGTATACTCCTACATCCAGCGGTGGGCAAGGTAGCGGCAGTGTTACATGGTCAATCGAAAATGATAACGGTACCGGAGCTGTCTTAAGCAGCGGCACCGTTAAAGTGAGCGGAGTGGGAAGCTTTACGTTAAAAGTAACGAAGGCAGGAGACAGCAGTGTACAGTCTTCCTCTGATACGAAAGTTATCACTGTTAATCGCAGAAGAACTACGGTAAAACCGAAAAATGTAACCAAACTGACGGGAGAAGTATTCAAGGACAACGGTGTCACTTATAATCCGCAACCGATTTCCGGTGACAATTTAGGAACACCGATTATCACCAGTAAATATCCCATTGATCAAGGAGTCGGATATTATAATGATGGCATTCAAGTGAATGGCTTATCGCATCCGAATTACGAATTTATTTATGAAGAAGGAACCTTGATTATTAACAGTAATTCTTTACCAAATAACGGCAATGGTTATTATAAGGTAGAGGGAACCAAGGGCAAGAATAACTGGTATGTAAGTGATGTTCGTATCTCAACGACAGGAAAAGATGGCTATGATCAGATAAGTGCGGACGGCATTAGTTTCCAAACACAGCCCTTGACGTATCATAGTGATGGTGATTATTCCGTTGAATTCTATTTAAAGAATTCCACTACGGGTATTATTGCCAAGGCAATTCGCTATCAGTTAAAGATTGATCAAACATCGCCGACCGTTCCGACCTTGACGATGAAAGAGATTAATACTTCTGCCTTTGCGACATTCATCAATACATTAAGCTTTGGCAACTGGATGAAACAAGGGGCAGAAGTGACGATGTTAAGCAGTGATGAAACAAGTGGTATTGACAATTATGTATACAGTGAAACATCCAAAGGTGGAACCACAAACAAAACAAGCTTATCAGGAATAGTAACCTATCAAAATGATGTGGAGCTTACGATCAAGGCAAAAGCGTGTGATAAAGCAGGAAATTGTAGTGAAGAAAGCAATGACGAAGCACTGATGATTGATCGCAAAGCACCGACAATCAGTGGCGTAAAAGATCAAGGTGTCTATAAGTATTACTATTTACCGCGTTTTGTGACGATCAAGGATGAAGGCAGTGGCTTATCCTACGGGGAATATACTAGAGACGGTGTTGTGGCAGGTACATTCCAAGCGGATGTCAGTGAGCGGATTGAGGGAGTCGGCACATATACAATCAAAGCGATTGATAATGCCGGAAATGAAGGCACTTTAACGTTCCAAATCGTGCCGTTACCTGACATTGATGATATTGATGGCAGTGATGAATCCAAGGAAATCATTGATCAAGTACAAAAAGAATATGAAGAAATCAAAAACAAGATTGATGAAACCGAGAAAAAGGATATTGAGGACTGGATTCATGATGCATTAGAGAAATGGAATTCCAGTCGTAAAAAAGTCGTAGAGACAGATGATAAGAGTGCTAAGGTAGAAGGACAGGGTGATACCAGCTTTGATCCGAAGGTTGAATTGATCGTTGATGAAATCAGTGAGAATGATGTACCGAAACTGCCAAAGAAGGCGATTGTGGTATACGATGTTTACTTAAGAAAAGGAACGACCAAGATCCAACCGGATGGAAGTATTAAGGTTTACTTACCATATGTGGAAGAGACAACCACTCTCGGTGATGCGATGGGTGGAGCCCGGACGGATGCAGAACCAATTGTCTATCAAATTGATACCAATAACAAAGTTACGCAAATCCGTGTTCAAAGAGAAGGCGACTTTGTGACCTTTATCACTGATAAATTGGTGAAATATGCAATCAGTAATGAAGCACAGAAAGACAATGAAAACAACAACTGTGTGGTTGGCAAGGATGAAACAATCAACACCGGTGATGATGTGTGCGGACTTCCGAATGATAAGGGAGATCAGCCAGAAAAACAACCGGATGGAAGTGTAAAAGTACCGGAAGGTGGAAAAGTGGAATTCCCGAACGGTACCGATCTTGAAACTCCGGATGGTGCTACGATTCTGCCGGATGGCACTGTCATTTTGCCGGATGGAACACAATACGATCCAAACGGGAATAAAAAAGATGATGATAAGGATAAACAGTGTCCGTTAGAAGGCAAGGATATCAATGTTGATACGGACGGTGACGGTAAACCGGATCTGAACATTGATTTGGACAAAGATTGTATTGCGGACTTAAATATCGATACGAATTTTGATAATATTCCTGACATTGATATTGATACCAAAGGAGACGGCAAGGCGGATATTAATATCGATACGGATCATGATGGTAAAGCCAATATCAATATTGCGATTATTAAGCGTTGGATACCGAATAAGGATTGCGTCTATAATGGTTTTGCCTATGACACCGGTGAGGGCTTTACTCCTTATCTGAACATTGATGATGATGGTGATGGTAAGCCGGATCGCAATATTGACGATGATGGAGATGGCATCCCTGATCGTAATATAGATCAAGATTGGTTTGATAAATACGGAGATTTGGTTAATTCCAATAACCCCAATACCAATATCGGCGGGGCTAATACCGGAGATAATACCAAGTGGACAATATGGTGGTTCCTGTTGATATTAACCGGTTGTACCTTGTCGTACAGTCAATATCGAAAGCGAAAACAATCGTAGTGATAATAAGCTGATTTTCAGAAATAAGGGGAAACAATTCTCAATTATTAAAGATAAAGAAGGGGCTGTAACGCATAAGAAAACAGCCTAAAATAAAACCAGAGAAATTCATAATGAATAAACTCTGGTTTTTTAGTATAATGGTAATCTGAAATTAGGTGGGGCACACAAAACATGGGTTGTACAACAACGCGGAGTGAGAGGCTCCTAGATCTGTATAACCACAATTTATTCCGGATTTCTTCTGTTGCCTAAGTTATTTGGATACTTAATGCTATAAGCGCAACTTGTTTCAGTAATGATTGAGGAA
>CAJUGR010000093.1 GCA_910586285.1 uncultured Erysipelotrichaceae bacterium | reverse complement strand
GCATTGTTCTTTTCCTGTATGAATCGCAAGCTGGGGATTGAACCGTTTGCGGACGGTTGTGTTTGTTGCCAAAGAAGTGATGAAATTTGTGCAATTTCTTTATATCACGGAGGATTTGTGTGCCGGCATTGTTTTGATCCGGAGCGGGACACGCATTATGACAAAGTGGACTTGAAGTCGTTTCGTCTATTGTGTCATGCGCCGTTTTCACAATTTCATCGTTTAACAGAACTTCAGCAGTGGCGCTATGAACATGTATTAATGGTCTATCGTTTTTTTGCGGAATATAGTGGAATACGCATTCAAAGTATGCGTTTCCTAAATCATTTACAGGAATTATCCGGGAGGGAATAAGATGAAAATTGTTGTATTGGAGCCGTTAGGCATTGCACAGGAAGCATTGGAAGGGATTTTAAGCAGCCGTGTGAATGAAAAGGCAGAGATTGTTTACTATCCCGATCGAAAAGAAGATGTGGAGACACTGGTTGCGCGTTCACGGGATGCACAGATTGTTGTTTTAAGTAATTTGCCTTATCCTGAGGAAGTAATTGAGCAGTGTCCGAAGTTAAAAGCAATTATGGTTGCGTTTACCGGCGTGGATCATGTGGATATCGAATGTTGCCAAAAGCACCACATTACTGTATGTAATTGTTCGGGCTATTCTGATGCGGCAGTTGCTGATCTGGTGTTTGGTATGGCGATCGGTTTTTATCGTAATCTTGCGGCATGTGAAAAACGAGCCAGGGAACACGGGACTAAGGATGGTTTGGTCGGTTTTGAATTGGAAGGAAAGACGTTTGGTGTGATCGGAACCGGTGCAATCGGCACAAGAGTGGCGATGATCGCCAATGCCTTCGGCGCAAAAGTACTTGCCTATTCGCGTACAATCAAGCCTCTTCCTAATGTTACTTATGTGACTTTGGAAGAACTGTTGATCAAGTCAGATATTGTTTCAATTCATGTTCCATCCACCAAAGATACCAGGTATATGATCGGTGAACAAGAATTGAATTTAATGAAAAAGGAGGCACTGTTGATCAATACGGCAAGAGGGGCCATTGTGGATGAAACAGCCCTTTATGATGCACTAGTCAAGGGAAAAATTGCCGGAGCATGTATTGATGTGCTGGAACAGGAACCGCCTTTTGATGAGGACAGAGTGATTCTTCATGCACCGAATTTGATGATCACACCGCATATCGGCTTTGCGACAATTCAGGCAATGGAGAAGCGTGCGCATATCGTAGCGGAAAATATCAAGGCGTATATGGAAGGAACACCAATTCACATCATCTGTGGATAAGCAGATGTGTACGCTATTAAATGAAATCAAGCAAAGGAAGTGTCATTATGGGATTGTTGCGGAAAATAAAAGGGAAATTAACGCATCCAATGTATTTATACAGTGAAAAAGAATTGGATGAATACGAAACGTTTATCGAAGCGCATTTCGGCGCATACGAGAAGGTGTTTCATGAGATCGTATCACCCGATATTCATTTGGATATCGTGATTATTCCACCTACGGAGGATCAGCCATATTATCAGCTTATCACGATGGGGATGGGCGCCTATTGTATGAATATACCGAAATCGTGTAAAGAATATGAATGGGAAAGAGCGGAATTGGTGATGCACTTACCTGCCGATTGGAAGCTCGAATCCCAACAAGAGGAGGATTATTGGCCGATCCGTTATTTGAAAATTTCGGCACGTTTACCGCTTCAAAGTAATTCATGGCTTGGATATGGACATACGGTTTCCAAGGACGAACATAATTCATCTTTTGCGTCAAATACAGAGTTATGCTCAATTATGTTGACGAAAGCACATGATCGCTTTGATCGCGAAGTGGAACTGCGCTTGCAAAATAAGAAGAAGATCAATTTCTATCAGTGTATTCCCTTGTATAGGGAAGAGTTGGCGTATAAGGATGTGCATGGCGCTGATGCATTATTGGAGCTGTTTCAAGGAGAAGTTTCTTCAATACTTCAGATTGATCGAAAGAACTATGGACTCTGAGGGTAAAAGTGTTTATGATGTGAAGTGGTTTTTCTGTCGTTTTAGGATAGGAAAACCCTTTTTTGCATAAAGAGGAAAAACAGGATTAATAGGATGTGGCAGATATAGCGGTATTCAAATTTTTTGCTCAAGATACAGAATAAAAGAATGATAATCAATCATAAAAACGGTGTAAGTATCTGCGATGCTTATTATAATCAAATACGATAAACAAAACATATGCTCAAAAACAAGGGAAAGAAAGCCTTTTGCCAAAAATAAAAAAATTTTCATTGACAATCGGATGGAAAAAGTGTATATATTATAGTGTATTTTTATATCTATTTTTAAGTATGTAGGGAAACAGGTTTTGGTCACCATCAGGTGAGATTTTTTTTGAAAGGGGTCAATAAAGAGGTCATGAACGAGAAGAGTTTTGAAACCGTAGTAGCACATGCGAAAAACTCCGGATTTGTCTATCAGGGTAGCGAAATCTATGGCGGATTAGCGAATACGTGGGATTTTGGGCCGTTAGGTGCAGAATTAAAGGAGAATATAAAAAAAGCATGGTGGCGTAAATTTATTCAGGAGAGTCCGCAAAACGTTGGTATTCAATCGGCGATTTTGATGAATCCGCAGGTTTGGGTTGCCAGCGGTCATGTCGGAGGGTTCAGTGATCCTTTGATGGATTGTAAGCAATGTCATACCCGCCATCGTGCTGATCATTTGATTGAGGAGCATTCCCATTATGAAGTGAATCCCAGCGGTTGGACCAATGAACAGATGATGGATTATATCCGTGAACATCATGTAGCTTGTCCCGATTGCGGGGCTCATGATTTTACCGATATCCGACAGTTTAATTTGATGTTTAAAACGTTTCAGGGTGTCTTAGAAGACGCTAAAAATACGATTTATCTGCGTCCTGAAACAGCGCAGGGAATGTTTGTCAATTTTAAAAACGTACAGCGTACGACACGACGTAAACTGCCTTTTGGCATCGGACAGATCGGTAAGAGTTTTCGTAATGAAATCACTCCCGGTAATTTTATCTTCCGCATGCGGGAATTCGAACAGATGGAATTGGAATTTTTCACCAAGCCCGGTGATGATTTAAAATGGTATGAATATTATAAAGAATTTTGTATGCAGTTTCTGCTGAATCTTGGTATTAACAAGGATCATCTGCGCATCCGTGAGCATTCTCAAGAGGAATTATCACACTATTCCAAAGGAACGAGCGATATTGAATACCGGTTCTCGTTTGGTTGGGGAGAGTTATGGGGCATAGCGGATCGTACTGATTATGATTTGACTTGTCATCAGAATACCTCCAAACAGAATCTGGAATATTTTGATCAGGAAAGCGGCGAGAAATACCTGCCGTATTGCATCGAACCGGCAGTCGGTGTGGAACGCCTAATGTTGGCTTTCCTATGTGATGCTTATGATGAAGAGGAACTGGAAAACGATTCACGCATTGTTTTGCGTTTACATCCTTTTTTGGCTCCCATTAAAGTATGTATCATGCCGTTATCAAAGAAGTTGCAGGAACCGGCAATGGAGCTTTTCAAGCGGTTGGCGCCGATCGGATATTGTGAATATGATGAGGCCGGCAGTATCGGAAAACGATATCGTCGTCAAGATGCCATCGGTACTCCGTATTGCGTTACCGTAGATTTTGAAACTGCACAGGATGGCTGCGTTACGGTGCGTGAACGTGATTCGATGCGCCAGGAGCGGGTAAAAATCGATGATTTAGTATCATATATTGAAAAGCGTATAAAACTATAACAGGAGTGATTTTTTGAGCCGTTTGAGTGAACAGGAAATCAACGAGATCCGATCCAAAGCAAATATTGTGGAAGTCATCGCTCATTATTTGCCGATCAATAAGAAGGGAAAAAGCTTCAGTGCGATATGCCCGTTTCATGATGATCACGATCCATCAATGTCGATTTCCGAAGACAAGCAAATATTCAAATGCTTTGTATGCGGAACCGGAGGGAATGTGTTTAGCTTCGTTCAGAAATACGAACAAATTTCCTTTGTGGAGGCGGTTTACAAAGTAGCGGAAATTATCGGTGTACCGATGGATCATCCACTGGAAATCGCCGGTCCGCCTGTGGATCCTCATGCGGCTGCGCTCTACAAGGTTTGTCAGGATACGATCGAATACACCCATTATGAATTACAGACGCCGGATGGCGAACAGGTGAAGCATTATTTATATCAACGCGGTATCGATGATGCGATGATTGAGTGCTTTGCGTTGGGCTTTAACCCTCCCAACGATGCCTTATATCGCTTTCTTTCTGCGAAGAAGCATACGGATGAGCATATTATCGAAGCCGGTATGGCACGTATGAATTCTCAGGGAATTAATGATGTATTTTCTCAACGGATTATGATTCCCATACATAATGAAATTGGAGAACCGGTTGGCTTTACTGCCCGTCGGTTGCTTGACAATGAAGAGGCAAAATACATCAATACCCAGGAAACCTATATCTACCATAAAGGTGATTTGATCTTCAACTATCATCGTGCCCGAAGCGAAGCCCGCAAGGCCAAATGTGTCTATTTGGTGGAGGGGGCGATGGATGTGTTGGCGTTGGCAAAGGTAGAAGTGCGGCATGCCGTAGCGATGTTGGGGACGGCATGTACCAAAGAACAGCTGCTTTTGTTGGGAAAATTGGGTGTGGATGTTATCGTCTGTTATGACGGTGATACGGCCGGAAAAAATGCAACGTATAAATTCGGCAAAGCGGCCAAGGGGAAAATTGAGTTTACGATTGTGGACAATAAAACGGGGTTGGATCCCGATGAAATCATTGATGCTTATGGCAAGGAAGAACTTCACAAGACGTTACATAAAACCATATCGTGGATTGACTTCCTCTTTGATTATTTGTTAAGTCGTTACGATTTGGAAAACTATTCGCAAAAAAAGGAATATGCCATGGAGTTGGCACAAGAAATCGCTGAACTGAAGGATGATTTCGAAAAAAACAACTATTATATCCGACTGCGGGAATGTACCGGGTTTGATATGAGAATGACACAGGAAACTTCTCCGTCAGTAAAAAAAGCGGATGATCAGCGGCGCAAGCGTACCTATTTGGTTTATCCCAAATCGGGAGTCCAGGCAGCGGAATATGAGATTCTCTCACAAATGTTGAATGCTCGCAGTGCCAGCATTGTGTTTCGTGATGAACTCGGCTCGTTAGAAGATGCCACCAGCAATGCGCTGGCCATGCATATGATTGACTATTATCGTACCCACAAAACAATTGAGATCGCAGATTTTCTGAACACGATCCAAGAGGAACCGGTAAAAAATCTGTTATTATCCATTGCGGATTGGGAATTGGCGAGTGAAACCGTCAATTTAGAGGCATTGCATGAAGCGATTATCAAAATGAAAGTATGCTTACTGGATGAAAAAATCGCATCGCTGATTCAAAAGGCGAGCGCTTTGAACGATCCGATTCAAAAAGCGAAAATCGCCGATGAACGGATTCAACTTATTCGCAAACGGAATGAATTGTTCATGACAAGGGAGGAGTAATGAGCATGAATCAGGCAAAGAAGAGTAAAAAGGAGACGCTTATGCAGGAATATAAAACACTGGATGAAATCAAGGAAGAACTGGCACAATCATATCGTATTCATCATGTCTTATATCAGAGTGATGTGATGGATGCCTGCGAGCATCTTGATTTGGATGATCGTGAGTTTGATGCACTATTGGCGTGGTTAAAAAACAGCGGAATCCAAGTCAAAAACGATGAAGATGAGGAAACAATCAATATAAATGA
Source organism: uncultured Erysipelotrichaceae bacterium (assembly GCA_910586285.1). Taxonomy (GTDB): domain Bacteria; phylum Bacillota_I; class Bacilli_A; order Erysipelotrichales; family Erysipelotrichaceae; genus C-19. The sequence continues at coordinate 1,192 of CAJUGR010000093.1, read as the reverse complement.
TGAGAATTTATCCGGTGATGATGATTTGGATTATGTGGATGATCAGGATCTTGATCGAATGGATGATCTGGATCATATCGATACATTGGCCAGTGATATCGAAACTTTGGAGCAATCCTTTGCGAATTCTGCTCATACCAAGATCAATGATCCGGTAAAAATGTATTTAAAGGAAATCGGTCGGGTGGATTTGTTGGATCCTAAGGATGAACCTGAAATTGCCCGACGCATTCAAGAAGGCGATGAAGAGGCTAAGCGCAAACTGATTGCGGCCAATTTGCGACTTGTTGTTTCGATTGCGAAGAAATATGTCGGTCGGGGGATGTTGTTCCTTGACTTGATTCAAGAAGGGAATATGGGCTTGGTTAAAGCAGTGGAAAAATTTGATTATACCAAAGGTTTCAAGTTTTCCACTTATGCGACTTGGTGGATACGTCAAGCGATTACGCGGGCGATTGCCGATCAAGCACGAACGATTCGAATTCCGGTACATATGGTTGAGACGATTAATAAACTAACACGGATTCAGCGTCAGCTTGTACAGGATCTCGGACGGGATCCGACGGCGGAGGAAATTGCGGAGCGCATGGAAAATATCACGCCGGAAAAGGTACGAGAAATTCAAAAAATTGCATTGGAGCCTGTATCGTTGGAAACACCGATCGGCGAAGAGGACGATTCTCACCTGGGTGATTTCATCGAGGACAAAGAAGCACTCTCACCGGATGAATACGCCAATAATCAATTATTGAAGGATGAAATCAATCATGTTTTACAGGGATTAACAGAACGTGAGGAAAAAGTATTGCGACTTCGTTTCGGTTTATATGACGGTCGTACCCGTACTTTGGAAGAAGTGGGGAAAGAATTTAATGTCACCAGAGAGCGAATTCGTCAAATCGAAGCAAAAGCATTGCGGAAATTAAAACATCCGACAAGATCCAAACGGTTAAAGGATTTTGTCGATAAACCATAATGGCGCTGAGTAAGCGCCTTTTGGCGCTTTATGCGATGGTGAAGCCGGGGAGTGTTGCGGCGGATATCGGCTGTGATCATGCGCAGTTGGCCATTGCTTTGGTTCAAAACGGTATTTGTGATCATGTCTATGCCTCTGATTTACGTTCATCACCCTTGGCTACTGCCAAACAGGCAGTAGCCCAAGCAGGTCTTAATGAGCAAATTACCTGTACAC
>CAJUGR010000092.1 GCA_910586285.1 uncultured Erysipelotrichaceae bacterium | reverse complement strand
ATTGCAATATCGAAAACACATTTTTTCCTGTTTTCAAGTCTTTTTTTCACTAAATTACTTTGTATAATAATATCAGATGGGAAGGAGCAAAGCGATGAAGCGATGGCTTATGATCGGACTTTTACTGTTGGGTCTCATCCAACCGGTACTGGCAAATGAGCGAAAAACGGTAACACTGGCAAAATGTACCGATGGTGATACTGCCCATTTTTTGGTAGACGGTAATGATACGACTGTACGTTTTTTGGCTGTGGATACCCCGGAATATACCAAAGAGAAAGAGCCGTTTGGCAAGGAAGCCAGTGAATTTACATGCTCTGTTTTAAAGAAGGCGAACGTGATCGAATTGGAATATGATGAGGGCAGTGATCGTGAGGATAAATACGGGCGTCAGTTGGCGTGGGTCTTTGTCGACGGAGAACTGTTGCAACGGGAATTGGTGGCGCAAGGATTGGCCGAAGTGAAGTATATCTACGGTGATTATGCTTATACTGAGGAATTGTATCAGATACAGGAACAGGCAAAGCGAGAGCGGCTTCGTATTTGGAGTGATGAAACAGACGAAAGTGGTTCTGAATTGGTGATGATCATAACGATTTTGGGCGTGATACTGATTGTTTTTCTGAGTTTTTCTCATGTGAAAGGAAAAACGCGTAAGATTAATGCGGTTAAAAAAGCAATGAAAGAAATTAACCGGAGGTGAAATATGGAGAAAATCTATGCGGCGATTCAATGTATTAAACAGGCTTTTCCGGAAGGGATTGATCATGTGTACGAGGATCTGATTGCCTGTTTAAAAGATGATTTTACGGAACAGAATCTTGCGGCGCTGCTTTCCTATTTATGTGGAAAAGAGCCGGTAGTGGTTCAAAATGATATTCAAAATGATTGTACAGAAGTCAAGCCGTCAGAAGTGATGGAGGCTTTGATTCAAGCCGGTTATCAAAAGGATGCAAGTTATTAGGCTTCCTTTCAAAATCGGCTTTTTTGCATAAAAAAGCCCCTTGTAAGAAGGGGCAAAACGCCTATGTAAAGTGGGATGATAAATCTCAATTAAGCTTCATCATTTCGTATTAAAGCAGCAATTTGTTCACCCAACTCGCTTAATTGATCCAGATCTGCTTCTGACGGCGTGTAATTTTGCATGACGGACTCTTCGCGGATTAAGGTTATGCCGGCATCCTGTAATTTTTGATTGATGGATGCAGCAGTATTGCGATACCAGCCATAAGAGGTAAAACCCAAACCGATTTTGCCTTTCATATGACAAGTGGCAAGTCTGTTTAAAAATCCGGCAATGTTGCTGGCAATTTCATTGTTATAACAGCCGCTGCCTACCAAAACGGCTTTGGCATCCAACAGCTCTTTCATGATGATGGCGCTGTTTGTTTGTGACTCCTTGTATACTTTAACACATACGCCGCTGCGGCCGATTCCTTCCGCGATCGCTTCCGCCATGGCTTGGGTGTGCTTCCAAATACTTTCATATACGATGACAACTTTGGGTTTTGATCGGAAGGTCGCAAAGTCATGATAAGCAGCTAAGCATTCTTTGATGTAAGAGCGCCAAATGATTCCATGTGAGGGAGCGATCATAGCAATCGGTAAATTCATCGCTGCGATGTCGTTTAATTTCTTTTCCACGCGATCACCATACGGCATGACGATATTCGCATAATATTCTTTGGCTCGATCCAGGCATTTTTCTTGACCATGCGCATCATCATAAAGATCATAGCTTGCGATATGCTGGCCGAAAGCATCATTGGAGAACAGTACTTCATCTTCCTTGATGTAAGTCATCATATTATCCGGCCAGTGAATCAGCGGCATCTCGATAAAGGTGAGATGGCGTTCGCCGATGCACAGCGTGTCACCCGTTTTTACTTTTTGATAAGGGTACTCCTTAAAATACTGCTTCATCATAATCTGAATACCCGCTTGAGATGCATAAGGTTGAGCATTCGGGTATTCCTGCATGAAGCGCATGAACCCGCCCGAATGATCCGGTTCGCCGTGTTGTACGATGATATTATCGACAGGCTGATCACCGATCACCGAGCGAATTCGTTCTAACATGATGTCCATGAATTCTGCTTCTACGGTATCAATGACAGTGATTTGTTGATCGACAATCAAATAAGCATTATATGTTGTTCCCTCACTGATCGGAAACATATGACCATGGAAATGTCGACAGTTAAAATCATGAACACCGACCCAATAAATTTGATCGGCTATTTTTATCGCTTGTTTCATAGAAAATCCTCCTTCAATACCGGTAATATTGTATCTGATTAAATCCCTTTTGTCTATGGATTTACCCTAATTGCAAATGGTAAAACTTTACGTAAAATAAATGCGTAAACAAAGTTTAGCTGATATTCAGCGATAGGGGAGATGATAAAATGGCGCAAAGGACCAAAACACAGATCAGAGTTTTTACGAATTCATTTCAAGATAAAAAATATCTGCTTCCATAGTACAAGATACTTCATCCTGAGGATGATAAAGCAACAGAAGACGAGCTTGCGGATGTTACACTCAATAATGTTCTTTTTGATGCGGATTATAATGATTTGGGTTTCTCTGTCGGGAATCGTTTAATGGTGTTAGCAGAAAGTCAGGCCACTTGGACTGTAAACATCATCATTCGTGCTTTGATGTATCTGATTCAAACGTATCATGAGTATTTCAAGCGTACCAATCAATCTGTTCGGAAACAGAAAAGCAAACTTGCCAAAACCCGAACTGTATGTGATCTATACCGGTGAAAGGAAAAAGATTCCTATATCGTTTTTTTCAAGGTATATGGTGAACAAAGAAAATTATATGGAAATATGAAACAGGCAGTTACAGAGACAATCTGAATCTGCCAAAACAGAAATGTATTGAAAGAGTCTCTTGAAATTAAAGAACAGGAGGTCGTGGATATGAAGATGACGTGATTTGATGAAGAACAGGTCTTAAAGGTTTATACAAAAGAAGCGGCGGATGATGCCGCCAGAGAAGCAACAAAGGAGACAGAAAGGCGTACCATAAGAGTTATGGTGGAAAGAATGATTAAGGTAGGAGAAATGTCGCTGGAAAAAAAGCATAATATCTGCCGACCTTATCGAAGGAAGAACTGAAAGAGATAGAAGCAAAGATCATGCGATAGATATCCATGATTTCTATAAAACGGCAGCGAAAAGGCATGTGGGCATAACCATGTGCTTTTTTTAACCCACCCCTGCAAACAGAGATCCATCTGCTTAATACCAAGTATAAGCAAGCATACCGCAGAGATCGTTGTGTTCATTTTGAATCATAAGGGCTTTTAACGGTTTTTTTGAGTGGATATGTTCATGATGGGTAATTTTGGTGTATAATATCATTAACAATAGGAGGAATTGAACATGATCATTCAAAGTAAGCGAGTTTGGGTCTTAGGGCAGTTTTTAGCTGCGCAATTAGAGATCGATAACGGTAAAATCGTGAATGTTTTGAAATATGGAGCGAAGAGCGCAGATGTCGATTATGGCGATTTGCGGATCATTCCCGGATTGATTGACATTCATACGCACGGGGCTTATGGTTGGGATACCAATGATGCCACTCCCGAAGGTTTACGCAAGTGGATGAAGAACATCCCGGAGGAAGGAGTCACTTCCATCTGTCCGACAACCATCACACAAACAGAAGCGGTGCTGACTAAGGCCGTAGCCAATGTTGCACAAGTGGTGAAGGAAGGCTATGAAGGTGCCGAGATTGTCGGTATTCACTTTGAAGGCCCGTATTTGGATATGAAATACAAAGGCGCACAACCGGAACAGTGCATTGTGGCACCCGATATAGAGCAATTTGAACGCTATCAAAAGGCGGCTGACGGACTGATTAAGATCATTACAATGGCAACGGAAAAGGATGAAGATTTCCGTTTGACAAAATATTGTGCTGAACATGGTGTAGTTGTCAGTATCGGACATTCCGCAGCGACTTATGATGAAGCTATGATGGCAGTGGCTAACGGTGCTTCAAGCATGACCCATGTCTTTAACGGGATGACACCGCTACATCATCGTGAACCGGGTTTAGTCGGTGCAGCAATGCGCATGCGCGATGTATACGGTGAAATCATTTGTGATGGCAATCATTCCCATCTTGCTGCTTTGAATTCGTACTTCCAAGCAAAAGGTCGTGATTATGCAATTATGATTTCTGACGCTCTGATGGTTAAAGGTTTGCCGGTTGGCACAAAGGTTCTCTTCGGCGGCAATGAGATTGAATTGTATCCGGATGGTTCTGCGCATTTAACCGGAGCCAAGAATTTAGCCGGTTCCACCTTGAAATTAAATGAAGGTTTAAAAGTATTGGTAGAAAAAGCTATGGTGCCTTTCGATGCCGCTTTAAATTCCTGTACTATCAACCCCGCTCGGTTATTGAAAATTGATGATCGCAAGGGCAAACTCGTTGCCGGTCATGATGCAGATATCGTTGTTTTAAATGATGATTATTCTGTTTCTATGACTTATGTGAAAGGACAAAAAGCATTTTAAAAATTTGAATAAATCATGAGGAAACCGATTGTCAAAAGGCATTCGGTTTTTTTTTCTTTTTTATAAAATTATTTTAGTAATATTATTTTAAATATTAATTTTACTTATAATAAAAATAATGAATGTATAGTAAAAATACTCTTTTTAATTGTTTTGTAAATATTTGTAAAACATTTTTTAAGAATTTAGTAAAATAATTGCGGTTGACAGAAAAATTAAATTGACATAAGATTAAAAAAAGGAGGAGTCTACATGGAAAAGGAAAAAATTGATGTATCTTTGATTATGGCAGTACAAAGCGGAAATGAAGAAGCATTCAATCAGTTGTATGAGCAGTATTATCGGCTTGTATACTTTATCGCCTATGAGATGTGTCATAATGATGCCGATGCCAAAGATATCCTCCAAGAAACATTTGTACAGGTGGAGAAGTCCATCACAACGTTAAAAGAACCGGAAAATTTTAAACCGTGGCTGAATCGCATTGTGATTAACAAATGCAAGAATTTATTTCGTACTCGTAAGACTGTGGAAATGGATCACGATGATTTATGGTATCAACATCACGTCTTGGAAAAACGCAGCTATATGTTGCCGGAGGAAAATCTGCATCATTTGAATGATCAACAAATCATTCATCATTTGATGGGACAACTAAATCCTTCCCAAAGAGAAGTTTTGATTCTGCGCTATTTTGAACATATGAGCATGAAAGAGATTGCCGATATGTTGGAGATTCCCGAAGGAACAGTGAAAACACGATTACTGTATGGTAAAAATCATCTGCGTGATTTGGTGCTGGAATATGAGCAAGAAAACGAAATCAAACTGAACTTTTATGCAGAGGACGGTGTTTTGGCAGCGTTATTTGCGTATTGGTATCGACAGATGTCATTACCAAAGGTGCTGATGGTAACCCATAAGCAATCTGATAGTCATTTACAAAACGGCTGGAACTGGATCATAGCTTCATTGTGTGCTGTGATCATCGGATGCGGCATTATGATGGCGCAAGAGTTTCAAAGTGGTAATACGCCGTCATCAACCCAAGCGACCCAAACAGCAGTAAGAGATGTGCAGGCTCGAGAACTGTATTTTCAGTTAATGGATTGGGCTTGTTGTCGTGATGACATGAAAATAAAAAGCAAAGAAGATTTTGAATCGGTAATGCCTCTTTATCGTAAGATGGTATCCACTCCCTCCGTATATTTGGAACGATTAAAAGCGGATCAATGGATAAAGAATTTTGAAGAAATATACCGACAATTTTAATGGTGCTTGGCTCATTCATGCAAAGAAAATAAAAAATAATTTTTTTTACTTTGACTAGAACTTTTCTGATAACGAATGTGTCAGAGTTATAGTTTATTATGCAAGAATGAGAAGGGATGAATGGCCTATGTGGAAAAAATTATTAATGGCATTGGTAACTTTAGTAGGATTTTTTATGGTCGCCTATGCCAATTTTTATCATTGCATAAATGGAGGTTTTTATCATGCTGGTGCGGATTTTTGCGGAAGGATCAGAAACCTCAAAATCATAGTTTGCACTCATTCAGCAACAAAAAATGTAGACAACGCGATGAAAGAGCTGATAGCGAGCGATCATCAAATCGGAAATAATTTCTGGGAATCAAGTATAAGCAAAGCGTTATCTTCAAAATTTTCATGTCATAGTTTCATTCATTTAAAAAGTGTCATAAATGATTTTCTTAACGTTAATGAATATTTCAATTACTGTCAATCCATTGTTTGATAACGGACTATTAAGCAGAAAGATACATTTCATTAGAGAGAATTTATTGATATGTGTGTTTCTGAGTGTAAAATAAGGCGGTTTCATTTAGGGCTGTTTGTATTTGGAGATTAAATTGGAAAGGGACGATGAAAATGAAAAGAAAAACATTGCATATATTTATTTTTGCAAGTTTGTTAATAATAGGATGTATGTGCTTTGATAAAAGCAAGAATTCTTTATATGCAGCAAATAATGTATTTCCATCTATAACAATGCAACAATACAGCAGGTTACAGTTAAGTAATCAGAAATCATTTACTGCATTAGATACTAATGGTAACTTTTTAGCAGACTATAACAGTACTTCTACTCCGGTAGATTTTCATGATACGGTACCATTAATTGCGGATTCAAGAAACACGAGTTTTATTCAATCAACCAGAATGCCGTCCTATGCTGATATCCAAAGCAGTGTTTCTTCTGACACTTTAAATAATCACTTTCCCGGAACACAACGCTGGTGGCTGAATGATCCGGATGTCGTATATGGTGTACAATCCGCAAGAGTAGTAAATGATAATAATCATTTGAATGATTCGGAATATCAGGCACCTTCTCATAGCTTTTTTAAATGGAATGGGAAATTACCAATAGAGAACGTAAATAATCCCGAGTATGAAGTAGCACCGGTATTCAGCATGACAAATACAGATTCCCCTTATACCGGAATGTCGGGAACAATAAGTATATATCAGGGCTTTCAGAACTTTACCATATCGCTATGTTCAATAAAAATGGTAGAAAATGTTATTCAGCCTTGTGGCACTCCGGATACGCCAATAAAAACGTATACTTGGAGTGTGCGTGCCAATGCTGTCGCAAGAGCATCGCTTGCTTCTGGTAATTTAGTTACAACTGCTATACCGGCTTCAGATAAGATTCAGCCGGGTGAATTGTTG
>CAJUGR010000091.1 GCA_910586285.1 uncultured Erysipelotrichaceae bacterium | reverse complement strand
ACATTTGTAATCCGATTTATTTTGATGCTCTATCTTTTTACTGGCAAACTCGGGATGGTTTCTTCTGTTATTGAAAATTGAGCATATTGCTTGCCTGTTTCCGGTGCTGTGAAATTGCGGAGTTTCATCCTGTTATTTCAATTCACTTTGATGATTGAACCGCTTACATGAAAAAAATCGACTGTCAACGACAAATAATCATGGAAAAATCATAAAATTATGGTACAATATAGAACGAGTTTATAGGTCGGCATATAGACTTTCATATCAAGGTTAGGGTAGGAAAGAAGGAAAAATATGAGCAATGCAGTAATCAGGATGATTGAGACCAAGGATTTTGAAGATATTCATAATCTAAACAATGAACTGGGATATACCTATGATAAGGAAAAGGTATACAAAAAGATCATCAGTCTTTTGGAAGCCGGAAATGATATTATTCTGGTAGCCGAAAAAGACGGTCATGTGATCGGATATGCACATGGCGCACCGTATGAAACACTCTATGCGGATAATCTGTTAAATACGGTATGCTTCTGTGTCAAAGAAGGAACAGCGGATGAAGAGAGTATCGCCAACGATCTTTATGACGCGTTCGAGGAACGAGCCAAACGCAATGGCTATAAGGGAATGCGTTTATCATTGGATCAAAGCCGATCGAAAGCGCATGAGTTGTTCTTAAAACACGGTTTTCAGACCAAACGTTCTTTATATCACTGCATCAAGTACTTTGATTAAGCATGGCTTGCTTACTGCCGAAAATAAGCAGTCATGATGAATGGAACAAGAAAGAGGAATTCTTTCTTTTTTTATGAAATAAAAGAAGAAACAGCTTGGAAGAAGATTTGAGAATCACTGGGAAAAATATGTGAGATTACGGTGTGATTATGCTATACTATTAAAGGTGATGTTATGCGACAAAAAACATATTATGAAGCTTATTTGGATGATTTTGATAAAATCACGGTTTTTCTTTCTAAAGATAGTTACGGCGGTGTCAGCAACCGATTTCATTTACGCGATCAAAGCGGTCATATTCGCAATTTGGTGATATCGTCAATTGAACAAACACAAAATAATTATAATAAATACACGCTTCACTTATCCGAATCAATTACAATCGGTGAAGAATATGAAGTGGTACACCAGTTTGCCCGCGCTACGATATTGGAATATGGAGCCATCGTGAAAACCGAACATTTCGATGAATTGTTTTATTATGATGGCGATGACTTAGGCGCAGTCTATACCAAAGAACGAACAGCTTTTGCTTTGTGGGCTCCTACCGCCGTCCGGGTGAAGGTGGAAATCAGTAAAGATGGAGCTGTGAGCAACTATGAGATGACGCGCAGTGATCGTGGGGTATTTCGGCTGACCGTGAATAAGGATTTGGAGAATGCTTCTTATGTTTATCTGGTACGGGTAAACGGCGCTTGGCGAGAAGCCATTGATCCTTATGGCATCGCATCAACGGTAAATTCACAACGTTCCGTGATCGTTGATCGCAGTAAGATCAGAGTAAAACCGAGCAATTTGCCGCTGATGAAGGATTGCGATGCGATTTTATATGAAGCCAATGTTCGTGATTTTACCATCCAGCGAGGAATTGGTGTGAATCATCCGGGAACCTTTTGCGGTTTTTGTGAAGAAAATGAGACAACGAAGGAAAAACAAACCGGTTTTTCTTATTTGAAATCATTGGGTGTAACTCACGTTCAATTAATGCCGGTTATGGATTACGGATCGGTGGATGAAGCGGATCCAAAACGGTTTTACAACTGGGGGTATGATCCGGTTCAGTGGCGTTGTCTGGAAGGCAGTTTAGCGAATGATGTTACTAATCCGTATGCGCGGATATTTGAATTTATTAAACTGATAGAAACATGTCATGAGAATGGTATTCGTGTGAATTTGGATGTGGTATTCAATCATGTTTATGATCGGGAGCGAAATGCTTTGGATCTCATCGTTCCGAATTATTATTTTCAAATGAATGAAAACGGTGATTTTTCCAACGGAACCTATTGCGGTAATGATGTGGATTCCACCCGCAGGATGTGTCGGAAACTCATTGTCGATACATGTGTATTTTTATGCCGTACTTATCGTATTGATGGATTTCGCTTTGATTTAATGGGTATCCTTGACATTAATACGATGAATGAGATCGTAGATCGCTGTCGCTTAATTCATCCCGGATTCATGGTCTATGGTGAGGGGTGGAATATGCCGTCTTTTCTGGATCAAAGCCGCCGGGCGTGCATTGCCAATCAGGTACAAATGCCGGAAATTGCGCATTTCTCCGATCGCTTCCGTGATGTGACCAAAGGCAATACAAGCGAATATGAAATTAACGCAAAAGGATATTGCAGCGGTGCCGTTTATCTGATTGATCATATGAAAAATGTGCTTGCCGCAAGCTGTTTGGATGTGGGGGATCAGCCGCTGTTTCAAAATCCGAAGAATGCCGTCAATTATGTGGAATGCCACGATAATCATACGTGTTGGGATAAACTGCGAGAATGCTGTAAAGAAGACGCAAGGGAGATTCGAATTCAGCGTATGAAAATGTGCAATGCGGCGGTATTGTTGGCACAGGGAATTCCTTTTTTACACAGCGGTCAGGAATTTGCGCGTACCAAGCACGGCAAGAGTAATACTTATAATGATTCCGATGAAATCAATCAGATCGATTATGCCCGCAGAGATCGCTATCAGGAATTGGTTGACAGTACAAAGGCATTAATCCGCATTCGTAAGAATCATCCTTGTTTTCGTTACAGCGATACGAAGACAATGTGGGAACATATTTCCTTTGCGGACATTGATCGCAAGGTTTTGATCTATCAGCTTCATGATGAGCATGAGGATGTGATGGTATTCTTTAATCCCACAACGGAAGAGTTCTCTTATCATCTGCCGTATGCTTATGAACTCTTATATTACAATGCAGGAGTTCAAAATGAATCATTACAAGATGTGAAGATCGCCGGGGTATCTACGATTGTCCTTGCACATTGTCATGATTCATCAAGGACAGATTCTGATATTTAAAGCAGTGATATAACAAGAAAAGGAGCAAAGATAAATGAAAAAGAAGTTGGTTGTATGCGACATTGACAGTACTTTGATTGTAAAATATCAGCCGCTGTCTGATCGAGCCAAGGCTGTCATTAATGAACTAAAAAGACGAGGCATTTATTTTGGTATTGCTTCCGGAAGAACGTTGGAAGAAATACGGTCAATGATGAATTCATGGGGTTATGATGATTTTGAACTGTTAATCGGATTGAACGGCGCTGCGATATGGGATGATATCGCAAAGAAAAAATATGAGGATTTCGTTTTAAAAAAGGAATGGATTCGTGAAATACTTGATATCATGGCTCCTTATCCAAAGAACAATATTATGATGTATCGTGATCGTATTGTTTTATGTGATAATATTGATGACAATCTGGAACACTCATCCAAGGTAACAAATATGATTCCCAGACCGGTGAAATCATGGGAAGAATACTGTGAATACGACAATGCAAAAATCATGTTTAGAGTTACAGAAGAAGAAATGGCAAAATTGGAAGTGGCATTGCAAAAACTGCCCAATGATCGTTACCAATGGTTTAAAACCCAATCTACGTTATTGGAATTTGCCCACCGCGATGTATCAAAAGGCTATGCACTGAAGAAATTCTGTGAATTAGAGAATATTCCGATGGAAGCAGTAATGGCTTTCGGAGATACGACCAATGACAATGATTTATTAGCGGCAAGCGGTTGGGGTGTCTGTATGCAAAACGGCAGTGATGATACCAAGCAGATCGCCGATGATATCACGGAAAAGCCATGTACTGAAGATGGATGGGCTGACTATATGGAAAAGTTCCTGCGCGAAAATGATGATTAACTCACTGAAATATGTGAGTTTTTTTAATTTTTGGCAAAGTTTTTTAAACCGGTGGGGGAAGAACCCCAAATGAGAAGTGAGAAATACCCGTCAATGATATTGGAATTGAAATACAATAAGAGTGTTGAAAAAGCAATTTCAAATCTATGAAAAGCATTTTATTGACAAGGTGAAGGAATACAAAGAAGTATTGCTTGCGGGGATCCATTATGACACGGGAAGCAAACGTCACAAATGTATTATTGAGACATACAGGGCAGGTTAAAAACTGTTCTTTTATATTATTGAAAATGAGAATAATGTTGATTTTCTTATTTTATTGTATTTGGATATTCTATACAATTACCATGTAAAGCAGAGCGATTGTCTATCTGCATTTATCTGATTTTTTTATTGCGTCTTTTGTCATTTATGCACAATAATTCATGATAAAATTAACGTTTAAGTTATGAAATGGATAATATTTACATTGACAAACAAAACGTTAATGGCTAGAATGAAATAAAAGCAGGTGATGAAAATGAATTTTCACGAGGATGATCGATTAATTGAAAGAGTACAAAACGGTGATGAAGAAGCGTTTAATTCTTTATATGACAAGTATTATAAAACAATGCTTTATACAGCTTTTCGCATTACGAATAATATGGAGGATGCGAAAGATGCGGTACAGGCAGCCTTTTTTCAGATGTATCGTTCGATCGGAAATTTAAAGGATCCGAAGTATTTTCGATTGTGGATGAATAAGATCGTTCGTGGAAAGTGCATTGATATTTTTCATAAGAATCGCGATGTGATCATCGATATCGGTAATGAAGAAACGATCAATGAATTTCAGGAAGATCATCGTGATTATATTCCCCATGAGCAGTTGAATTTCACTGCGGATCAAGAAATATTGATGCAATTACTTGCGAATTTGCCGTATCATTATCGGGAGATTTTAATTGATGCTTATTTTTTACAATTATCAATGAAGGAGATGGCAGATCTGTTGGAATTACCGTTGGGTACGGTGAAGTCAAGGCTTTATGCGGCAAAGAAAGCGCTGCGTAAGGAAGTGATGGAATATGAAACAAATTCTAAGCATAAATTAACTTTCCGTTTGCCCGGAGTGCTACCGTTGGCATTGCTTTTGGCTTTTTCACGAGAATCAAAGGCATGGAATATGAAAAACAGACATTCTGTTTCTGCCAGAGGCAAAGCTACAATTTTGAGCTTTTCTGCCCTTGCGCTAAGTGGAATATTGTTAACACCTGCCGTTTTAGATATGGCGAATCCTTCCTCAAATACCGAGATGGAAGTACTGCCGCAAGCAACCGCCTTAAATTGTCAGGAAGCCTATTTCACGTTAAAGTACTGGGCGGCTGATGAAGTACAGATGAGTGAAAAAAGCAAAGCGGAAATTCAAGCCATTCAGCCGATTTATGATTATTTAAAGAATGCACAAGGTCCTTATTGGGAACGATTAGTAAATGATCAATGGAATCAGGCATTTGAAGCCTTAGCTGATCATTAAAAAATAAAAATTTGAAAATTTGATAAAATGCGCGAACCTTTTGATTCATTGGACAGACTCTCATAGTGAAACTGGGGATAGTGGCTGAAAACAGCGGGGTGAAGTATTCCGCTTTTTTGTACCATTTTATCCGAAAGGGAAATGCTGTATTGGAATGAATTGATTTCGATGAGAGATAGTGAAAGAGGTGTATCATTGTGTGGAAGAAAATGTTGGTAACAATGATTGCATTGGTTACATTAGCAGGTACTTTGTATGTGGGTTATTTGTTTTTAAATACTAGAATTAATGCAGCGACTAACTTGAAGGCTATATCAAACGCTGAGCAAATTATTGTCGGCACTGATTCAAACGGAGATGAAACGATTTGAATGATAAGTAAGAATAATGGTTCTTATTATACGATGTACTATAAAGTTGGGAATATTCAAGTTTGTAACAATAACACCAATAATACATTCAACACTAGTAATACTGCAAGGAACACTGGGAACACCGGATACGATCGGCGGGACTGCCACTACATTCTCTTATGCGATCAAACCGGGTGGTGACGGTGGTATGTTTCAAGTCAATTCCGGTACCGGAGTGATCAAATCCAATGCTAATTTAAATAGACATTTTAGGGAAAGGATGTATGGTTATGTGGAAAAGAATTATTATTGCATGTATGACCTTGATGAGTGCCGTATTAATTGGTTATCACCATTATCATACAAATATAAGTGCCGCAACTATGGCATCGGGGGGAGCAGTGACAGGTAATTTAGGACCGTTAAAAGCGGGGGATCGATTTTATATTTTTACAAATAATTATCCTTTTGTTGTTGTGGGGAATGATCAGGGAACTTCTAATATGGGGACACTCGCATTGAGTGATGTAGCGATAGATAATATTTTATGGGATAACGGCAGCAACTTTTATTCTCTTTCACGATATCGAAGAGTGATTCAAGGTTTGAACAATACAATCGATTCCAGAGATGTTAATGATATTATTAAAGAGTACGTTAAACCACATATACCTGATGTCGCAGGGAATCTTTATACTACTGATTTAAATAGCCTTCCTGCAAACGAGATGCCTTATTTTATCGGTACACCGGTTTTTATGGTTATTAGAAATACTATCCCAGGTGTGACTATATCAGAGTTTGAAAATTATTCCATAAGCGGGGTATGGTTGGGAATGGCGTGGACAAATGCAAGATTTTCGCCTTCTTATTGGAACGGCAGCGAAATATTGGTAGATACAAGTTGTACTACTTACAGAGCTACACAGCCGGGAATTTTATTAAATAATCAAAATGTTGTGTTTGCGGCATCGAAACCTGATAATTCTAGTTCAATGAGCAGTGTTGATGAAAATGGCACCGATCGAATGCAATTAAGGATGAAGGATACAAGCTTATCCGTTAATCTCAAAGAAGTGAAAATAACGAAAAACGGTACGGAATTGCCGGGAAACAAAATAACTGAAGGAAATGAACTTAATATATATTATGATCAAGCTACAGTAGGACGCAGCAGTACCATTTCTTTAATCGTAACAAAGGATGGTAAATGGGAATATTATCAAAGATTAGAATCAAGTAACGGAAGTGGCAGAGTTACAATAAAGACAGATCATTGGGAAGTAGGAACATATAATTTAGCACTCGTTAATGAAGTTCTTACAAATGATATTGATCCAACAGTATCCTCTTTGGTAAGTGCTTCGTTGCCAATCACTGTTGTAGAACCACATAAACTCACTTACACAAAAACACCGCAAAGCGGAGCTACTTCAGGAAATGATTATGAATTCAGTAAGAATGTGAATGCAGGTCAAACTGTAGGAAAGATAACGGTAAATCCTCAAGGCGTTATGCCGTTAACCTATACTGTAGATTCAAACGGCGATAATACTTATCAAAACTTTGAAGTAGATGGCTTAAGTGGTGGTACTTCCAGCAGTACAAGCTTGAATGTGAAAATAAAAGGGAGTGCTCCTGATTTAGTGAACGGTGGATTAAAGGCAGGAAATTATAAATTCTGTATCACTGCCGTAG
>CAJUGR010000090.1 GCA_910586285.1 uncultured Erysipelotrichaceae bacterium | reverse complement strand
CCTTATTTCAAAATCATGCGGTTAAAACAAATCAGCAAACAAACTCATCTGATTCTCATCCTGCATGCCATCCAAAACATGCATCGTTTCCATCTTTTTCACCAACGTGGCACTCAAGGCTGTGCGTGCTTGTAAATCCTCTTTGGAGATAAATTCCTGTTTCTTGCGTGCATCCACCACTGAAACGGCAACCGAATCCCCCAAACCGTCAATACTGGTAAACGGTGGTATGAGAACATTTTTATCTTGCGGATCAGGCAGGAAGGTTGTCGCATCCGAACGCATGATATCAATATTCGCAAATCGATAACCGCGCAATACCATTTCTAAAGCCAGCTCCAAGGTATTATAAATATCCTTATCCTTTTTGGATACATCTTTCTTCAACTGCGGATCATTCAAACGCTGAGTGATATCATTCATTTTTTCCCGAATAGCCTTTTCCCCCTTGATCATCGTCTCAATATCATACGCATCACAACGAATCGAAAAGAACATCGCATAATAATAAATTGGATAATGCACCTTAAACCACGCGATCCGAATGGCCATCATGACATATGCCACCGCATGCGCTTTCGGGAACATATATTTAATCTTTTCACAAGATTCAATATACCAGTCTTCCACACCGTTGGCTTTCATCTCCGGAATCCATTCGGCTTTCAACCCTTTGCCTTTTCGTACCGATTCCATAATCGTAAAGGCCAGTTTCGGTTTCAATCCCTTGTGTAACAAATAAACCATGATATCATCACGACAACCGATGACGCTTTTCAGCGTACACGTGCCGTTGTCAATCAAATCCTTCGCATTGCCCAGCCATACATCGGTGCCATGACTCAAGCCGGATATTTTTAATAATTCATCGAAAGTGGTCGGTCTTGTCAGTTCCAGAATCCCGCGTACAAACGGTGTGCCGAATTCCGGTAAGCCGGCCGCCCCGGTCGTTTCCGTATTTTTGGTCGTGTCAATGTTCAGGGCATCGATTTCGGAAAAGATGCTCATTGTTTTGGGATCATTCATCGGTATCGTCGTCACATCAATCCCGCTTAAATGTTCCAACAGCTTCATCGCCGTCGGATCTACGTGCCCCAAAATATCAAATTTTAGGACATTATCATGAATTTGATGGAAGTCAAAATGAGTGGTTTTCCATTCCGCATAGGGGTTGTTGGCCGGATATTGTACCGGCGTAAAGTCATGGACATCCAAATCCAGCGGTACGACAATGATGCCGCCGGGATGTTGTCCGGTCGTTCGTTTTACCCCTTCACACGCTTTGGCCAAACGCAGTTCCTGCGCTCGCCGCATCGTTCCTTCCAAACCCATCTCCTCTTCAAAACCTTTAACATAACCAAACGCCGTTTGTTCGGCTACAGTACCGATCGTTCCGGCACGGAATACATGATCTTCTCCGAACACCTCTTTGGTATATGCATGGGCAGAGGGTTGATAGTCACCGGAAAAGTTCAAATCAATATCGGGAACCTTGTCGCCCTCAAACCCAAGGAAGGTTTCAAAGGGAATATCGTGACCGTCACCGCGAATAATTTCATGACAGTTAGGACATTCAATATCCGGTAAGTCAAAGCCATTCGGCACACTGCCATCGGTATAAAACTTTACATAGTGACACTTAGGACATACATAGTGCGGTGCCAGCGGATTCACCTCGGTTATTCCCGACATCGTTGCGACAAACGAGGATCCGACGGAACCTCGCGAACCAACCAAATAACCGTCATCATTACTTTTCTTAACCAACAGATGAGATATATAGTAAACCACATAAAAGCCATGGCCAATGATCGAATCCAGTTCTTTTTCCAATCGCTGCTCGACAATATCAGGCAGCTGTTCCCCATATTTTTCATGTGCCGTTCGATAACAGATTTCTCGCAGCTTTTGATCGGAGCCTTCCATATCCGGCGGATACAAGCGATCCTTCACCGGCATTACGGTACCGATACGATCGGCGATCTTCACACTGTTTTCGATCACAAACTCATGCGCACGCTTTGTCCATGCGAATGCATCCAGCATTTCTTGAGTGGTATAAAAATACTGATTCGGCGCTTTCATACTGCGCCGTTTCTCCGTATTGTAAATATACAGGGGATGGCGTACCCCACCGATCGCTTGAGAGCTGATATAAATATCCCGCGTCTGTTTTTGTTCGGGATGCACATAATGGCAATCTCCAGTTGCGACCACCGGTTTACCGCATTTGTCGGCCGCATCAATCATCGCCTGTAAAATTTCCTTCAATCGCTCTTCACTGCCGATGGAATCTCGTTCCACCAGATGCCGATAATTCTCTAACGGCTGAATCTCGATATAGTCATAAAACTTCATGACTTCTAACAGTTTTTCTTCACTGCGGGTATGTGCCATATCAAACACTTCCCCATTCAAGCAGGACGAACCGATTAACAGATTACCGTTTAGTCGCCGCTTTTCAATTTCAAAACGGGGAATGCGCGGTTCCGCTACCACATTATTCGTATTTTTTGCATTATAGGAAAGATACTTTGTATGCGAAAGTGTCACCAATTCAAAAAGTTCCTTTAAACCGGCCATATTTTTCGCAATTACAATCGTATCTTTTTTCCTTACTTTTTTAAAACAGGAAGCATCCTGCATCGCCTGTAAATCCTTTAAGGTTTTGATATGGCGAAGATCATTCATCATATTCAAATATGTCTGCGCCAATACCTCGGCATCATAATCCGCCCGGTGCGCTACTTCCTCATCATAGCGAATTCCATAACTGCGCGCAATCTGTCCCAGTCGATAACCGCGGCGATCACTTTGTAGGGAACGCGCCAAATCCAGTGTATCCACGACCGGATTGGTTAACGGGTGGCGATGAATCCGCGCTAAGCTTTCATTCAAAAAGTTATAGTCGAAGTCCGCATTATGAGCAACCAGAATACTGTCACCGATAAATTCTAAAATCTCATCGGCACATTCTTCAAACGGACGGGCATCTTTTAAATGTTCTTCCGTAATACCGGTCAGTTCTTTTGTGAATTCACTCAACGGTACCGGCGGTTTGATAAACATCTGTAAGGACTGAATGCAGGCACGATCTTTAACCAACTGCGCACCGAATTCAATGATATGATCAAAGCGCGATGATAATCCGGTCGTCTCCAAGTCAAATACACAATACGTGCCCTTTTCCAATTCGGTGTCATCCGCATTGCGCACAATTTGTAAGATGGGATCCACCATATTAAATTCCACTCCGTAGATCATTTTAAAAGGATGATCGGGATCGCGTTTTTTATTGATTTTAGCAACGGCAGCCTGTGCCTTCGGAAAAGCCTGCGCCACCATATGATCCGTAACGGCTATCGCATTCATACCCCAACGATCGGCGGTTTCGATGTATTCCTCAATATCACAAACACCGTCCATTTCCGACAGTTTTGTATGTACATGAAGCTCCACCCTTTTTTCTTTCGCTTCATCCTGACGCTGTGGCTCATCGCTCAATTTAATCGTCTGCGGTTCAAACACCACTTCCCGCATATATTCATCATAAACGGCATTGCCATAGGCGATAACATAATCACCTTTATGAAACTGCGTTTCATCATTCTTAATACGCTTTACATTACGAAAACGCTTCATGATCATTGCATCGCTTTCATCATAAATCCAATAGTTTTGAATCAAATATCGCTGATCGCTTTTTTGTTTGGAGCGCACCTCACGCTCTTCCACATCAAAAATCTTACCCTTAATAGCCACCAGTTCCATTTCCCCTTGAATCTGATGAATATTGACAAACTGAAACTGATCAAGTTTCTCTTTCTTGCGAGATCTTCGCGGCTGATTTTGTTTTGCTTCCATGTGTTCACGATACTGTTTTTCTTCCTCGGTAATCGTAACATGGACGGTGGGGACTTCCACTTCACCCTCACTTGCCACTTCATCCACAATCCGAATATCAAGTTTAAAACCGCATTGGCGCAAAAACGCTGTCAAGTGATGTTTGTTTTGTACTGCTTGATCATATAAAGCCGCATCAAGAACGGTATAAACAAGATCGCCGCTATCCCACTTAGGCATCGTATCACTGAATACATGAAGATCAGGCTGCAGCGATACAAAATGCTGGATATAGGCAAATAGCGGCACTAATTCTGTTTCACTGTCGTCACAGGTGATCGATAACTCCAGTTCACAGCGAGTGATGGTTTTTAAACGCATGGAAAAAATATCCCACACTTTAAAAGGCAGGACTTTCGGTAAATGCAGAGCAATTTCCAAAACATGACTCGCTTTGCGATAATGGGGAGTCATGGTAAAGCTTCCCCCTTCAAAATGGACAACGGCTTCCTCATCCATTGCGGTTTTTTTCACCAGATCGATGACCTGTAATTCCATACGATGACCTCATTCCTTTTTCTAGCAACATTTTACCATAAATGACAAGCGAACAAAAGCAAAACGAGCAATCACAAGCACTAAAAAACAGCTGCTGCTTATGATACTTTGGTAAATGACAGCCGCTGTAAAAAATGGTTTTGTAATATTGTTATACAAATTACGGAAAGCAGAAACAATGAAACAAGCGCAGATGTTTCTGTTGTGTTTTCAAATTTCCAAACGATAACGGTTTATTCTTTCTTCATAAAGCGATGATCGCTCATCACCAATTCCACATTGGCCTCATGATGCTGTGTCAACACTTGTATTACATTACGATGATCACTCTGTTCGTAAAAATCCAAGGCCTCTTTTGGATCACTGCCGCCGGCAATCTTGCGCTCGATCAACCGCTGCCGCAGTTCCCCCTCCTGTGCCGAAACAAAAACACTGTCATCACAATACGTGATCAAAGAGTTCCATTTGCCGGCGTTTAGCAATAAATAATTTCCTTCGATTAAAATGATTTTCTGTTTCAAGCGAATCTGATCTTCCATCACATCATGGATTTGTCGTGAATAGATCGGCCAAAGATTATCCATAGTCCGTCCTTCGATAATTTTTTGTTTCAGCGCTTCCACATCAAACGTATCACTACCCCCTTTACGCTGTTTCAGGGGATAAGCACTCCCGTTCTCCAAATACGTATGACTTTCTAAATAAGCATTGGGATAATGAAAGCCATCCATGCCGATTGCCTGAATCATTTCTTTATTTGACTGCGTGGATAAATGTTCCAAAAACAGCGATAATGTAGTTTTCCCGCACCCCGGAGGTGCAGCCAAAAAGACAAAAATTCGCCGTTGTTTTTTCTTTTGTAAGTCCTGCCAGCGTTGCACAAGCGGCTTGAAAGTATGTTCAACATCCCATTCATCATAACGTGCCTTAACGGTAAGACCGTTTACGGTAAAAACTGTTTCCATCATAATATCTCCCTTCTCTTCTTGTGCTTTTCATGTTTCTTCAAGCAATTCTTATGATGAGTAATCCTCTTTCCTCCATCGGAAGCTAGGATCGGCTCGCTTACTGACTGGCTTCACCGTTGGTGAGACGATAACGAATGTGATCGCTTGGAAAATCCCCGAGATCATCACTTAAAATGATCGCTTCTGACAGTTTCGCAAAGTTTTCCGGATACAAGACATGAAATTTGGAGCGATCAGCCATAATATACGCGCACTTACTGTGTTGAATGACCAAGTGCTTGGTGTCGGCTTCCTGTTGATTGGTAGTTGTAAAGCCCATGATATCATGGATTCCGTTGACTCCGATAAAAGCCACATCGAAAAACATCGGCTCCAACTGTTTCAGCGCCGTATGCCCGCTGATGGCCGAAGTACTCCAGCGCACGGCTCCGCCTACGACAATGGTACGGATATGTGCCTTTCCCAGTTTTTCAATATGCGGTATCCCCGACGTCACCACCGTAATGTTTTTGGCAGTGATATAATCCAGCATTTCCAAAGTCGAACTTCCGGCATCAATATAAACCATTTGATGATCTTGAATCAGTGACGCCGCCATACGGGCAACCGCATGCTTCCCACCGGCATTCATCCCGCTTTTCATTATCATGCTCGGTTCCCTGGTTTGATTAATATCCAAGCTGACACCGCCATGGCATCGTCTAACCATACGTAATTCTTCCATTTGTGTCAAGTCTCGGCGCACCGTAGCCGCAGAAACCTGAAGCTGTTTGATCAAATCCTCCACCCGTACCATATTCTGTTTTTGACATGCTTCAATGATGGTCATCCAACGCTGTTGTTTTTTCATTCTTATCACCTTAAACTTATTATAGCAAAAAACAATCATATATTGATAGAAAATAATCAATTAATCAGATTGATCTGTCAATATATTTGATTGTTTTATAAAATGATCATTATTTGCTTGATTCAACAATAAAAATCCGTTATATTGAAACTGTTAGGAGATGAACATATGATCTATACTATTACTTTAAATCCCTCCATTGATTATTTCATCACCATCAGCGGAGAACTGATGGACACGGAGGTCAATCGCGCTGACAGTGAAAAATACAAAGGAGCCGGCAAGGGGCTCAATGTTTCTTTGGTTTTAAACGAGATGCATATTCCTTCGACAGCGATCGCTGTACTGGGAGGTTTCACAGGTCAGTTTATCGCGGACAGTATCCGCTCCAAATCCTATATTCATTTACAGGAAGTACCCGTTCTCGGCACCAACCGTATTAATGTCAAAATTCATAATGATGACAAGACAATTTGTATCAACGGGAACGGTCCCTGTGCCGATGATCATACCAAAGATGTTTTATTTGAAAAATTGGCAGCGATCCAAAAGAATGACATCGTCTTACTCAGCGGAAGCAGTGCCAAAAACATTACCGAGGAATGGATCGAGGCCATCGCCCGGCTTGTTCATGATAAGGAAGCGAAGCTCATCATCGATATGGAATCCATAAGCTTGGATCATTTAGCTGTCTATCGGCCGTATCTCATCAAACCGAATCTCTATGAGCTATCGTTATTATTAGGACAAGAAGCTGCTATGACAACCATTCATGAACAGCTTGATCAAGTACTGGCGCACGGGGTAGAGAGTATTCTGTTATCCTTAGGCAAGGACGGAGCGATTTTCGCAACCAAAAAGCATCGCTATCGCTTAACCCACCCGGCCATCCACGCCGTTAATAAGGTCGGTTCCGGTGACGCGATGTTAGCTGCCTTCATCGGAAAGCTGTCACAGGATGGCGATGTCGTGCAAGCGCTGCGCTGGGCCGGTGCCGGTGGAATGGCTGCCGCTTCCACATTTGAGGAAGTACAGGCAAAAACCATGCGTACATATGTAGAACAATGCCAAGTTACCCGCATTGACGCTCGTAAAGCATAAGAGATATCACTCTTCTTAACCTTCTTAAGAGTGTCTCACTTTTAAGCCATTTTAACAACCAACGTTATATAGAAGCATTCGTCATGAATATCAGCATATACCTCTCCATTCATGATGGTCATCAACCTGCGGCATATGAAAAGTCCGAGTCCGTTCCCCTGCACCTTGTCCGCATTACTTCCACGATGAAAGCTTTCGAATATCTGCGGCAATTCTTTCACTTCAAGCGTACAGCCTGTATTTGATACCGTGATAAGCT
>CAJUGR010000089.1 GCA_910586285.1 uncultured Erysipelotrichaceae bacterium | reverse complement strand
CTTCAAATATTTGGCAAATCAAGGTGATGCCGATGCAAAACAGGCTTACGATATTATCACAGCAGAAGATAACTCGCTACAAGATGGATCCAAGCAAACAGTGGATTACAGCGTGTATACCCAATTGGGGGCTGCCAATGATGCGACCAATCTTGAGAATATGAAAAAGGCAATTGATGAATTGAACGATGTCAATACCTATCGAAATAAGGAAAACACAACCGAGGGAACGAACCTGGTTGATTTGAAGGTTACCTCTTCTTTGATGGCGATTTCCCAATATCAATTGAACTATTCCAAGGGTGTCATTGGGCATTCACAGGCATTCAACGTTGGTGAGAATATCGCATGGGGTTATTCCAATCCTTTTGATGGATGGTATGATGATGAAAAGGCAGAATTTAAAAAAGGAAATGTTAGTGCTGCCGGACACTATTTGAACATTGTTAATAAAAGTTATACGACGATGGGGTATTCCTATGTTGCAGGTTCCGGAGTGCAATATGGCAGTGCCTATGGACAGACCTTTGATTATAGCTTGACTCGTTCCTTTACGGGAAATGCTGTCAGCGTTACGGAGTATAAGGCAAAATTCAATACATATTACAACGCAGTGAAACAAGAACTTGCGGACGCAAAGAAGGCATTAGAAGATGCGGGTGTAACAGTTCCTGATCAGAATAATCCGGAAGAAGAAACGCCGAATATACCTGATAATTCAGGAACAACGAGTTCTGGAACAACTGCTTCAGGATCAAATAATGCCGGAACAAGCAATGTAGGAACAGTATCTCAAAAAGATTCTGCAATCAAAGATACTGCAGCAGAAGGCAACTATATGGTATTGATTAGTTTGATGGCCTGTGGTTTAGCATTTGTGGCTGTTGTCGGTAAAAAGAGAAGAGCATAATTTTCATACCATAAAATATTTGTAGAAAACAGGTAGTAATCGTACAATGAATCAACTGCATTGCGTCTTATTACCTGTTTTTATTATATATGAATTCTAATGATAAGCCATGATAAGTATCAAAAGCCTTCAACAACCTGTGGTCGCAATGCTTGCACATAGCTATCACAAAGCTTATAATCCATATGGAGATGATGAAGATGGCAAAGACATCAAAAGTATTCGCGAGGGTTGAACTGGAAATCAAAGAACAGGCAGAAGGGGGGGGAATCAACTCGGTATTTCTATATCAAATGCAGTCGGTATGTTTTTGAGGCAAGTTGTAATATAAAGGGGAATCCCCTTTGATATGAAATTTACGGCAAAAGAACCTCTTACAATGCGTAAGCTTACCAAAAAACAATTTGTTACTGAAATTTCAAAAGGTATGGCTGATATAGAAAATGGCAATGTCTGTTTAATTGAGGAAGCAGAAGAGGAAATGCATAATCGATATGGCCTATGAGTTGCAATATCCAATATACCAAACAGGCACAAGATGATTTGGTTGCGAGTTATGAGTATATTGCTTATCGATTGATGTGAAAAGACAATTTTGCTTATACTGAAATTATCATTCTATGGATGAAAAAGAATTAAGCTATATGAAGAATGCATTGGTATTCAAACATTTTACTATACTTTATGCATGAAGAGATTAGATGATCGATCCAAAGGTACATAAAAAATGAAAATTTTCATTGACAAGTATTTCGGATTGATTTATCATATATAGGCAAGTGGAATTTTATCGTTCTCCGTAAGGAGAATTAAATTTACACTTTAAAATGACACACCCGGAAATGTGTGTTTGTGAAAGGAGGATATTATGCCAACTATTAATCAGTTAATTCGCAAGGGTCGTGAAAAAAGCGTCAACGTTTCAAAATCACCGGCTCTGAATCGAGGGTACAACTCTTTGAAAAAGCGCCCGACCAATTTAAGCGCACCGCAGAAGCGTGGTGTTTGTACGCGTGTCGGTACGATGACCCCGAAAAAGCCGAACTCAGCACTGCGTAAATACGCCCGTGTACGTTTGAGTAACGGTATGGAGGTAACCGCTTATATCCCGGGACAGGGACATAACTTGCAGGAACACAGCGTTGTTTTGATTCGCGGTGGTCGTGTTAAGGATCTGCCCGGTGTTCGTTATCACATTATTCGCGGTACTTTGGACTGTGCCGGTGTTGCGGATCGTAACCAGAGCCGTTCTTTGTACGGTGCTAAAAAACCGAAAGATGCTAAGAAATAGCCATCCATGATGAAAGGAGGAATTTTAGATGCCTAGAAAAGGACATATTGCAAAACGTGATGTATTGGTAGATCCGATCTATAACTCCAAACTGGTCACTCGTTTGATCAATAAAATCATGATTGATGGAAAAAGAGGAGTTGCGCAGAAAATACTGTACAATGCGTTTGATATTATTGAAGTAAAAACCGGACGGAAACCGATGGAAGTATTCGAGGAAGCATTGGAGAATGTAATGCCGATGCTGGAATTGAAGGTTCGCCGGGTTGGCGGTGCTAACTATCAGGTACCGGTGGAAGTATCTCAGGAGCGTCGTCTGACCCTGGGATTGCGTTGGATTGTTAATTATGCAAGACTGCGTAATGAAAAGACGATGGAACAGCGTTTAGCGGCAGAAATTATGGATGCTGCAAACGGCAGCGGAGCCTCCGTGAAAAAACGTGAGGATACGCATAAGATGGCAGAGGCAAACAAAGCGTTTGCACACTATCGCTGGTAAGAAAGGAGTCATGAATAATGGGACGTGCATTTTCATTAGAGAAAACTCGTAATATTGGTATCATGGCTCATATCGATGCCGGCAAAACAACGACTACCGAGCGGATTCTGTATTATACCGGTGTCAACCATAAAATCGGTGAAACTCATGACGGGGCTTCAACGATGGACTGGATGGCACAGGAGCAGGAACGTGGTATTACCATTACTTCCGCAGCGACAACGGCGCAGTGGAAGGAACACCGTATCAATATCATTGATACTCCGGGACACGTGGATTTCACAGTAGAGGTAGAACGTTCCCTGCGTGTATTGGATGGCGCTGTTACGGTTTTGGATGCCAAGGCAGGCGTGGAACCGCAGACGGAAACCGTTTGGCGTCAGGCAACGACCTATGGCGTACCACGTATTGTCTTCTGTAACAAAATGGATGCGACCGGTGCAGACTTTCTGATGTCTTGCCGTACGATTGTAGATCGTCTGGGCGCAAAATCCTGTCCGATTCAATTACCGATCGGTGCGGAGAGTACCTTTACCGGGATTGTGGACATTATTGAGCGTAAGGCAGAAATTTATACCAATGATCTTGGTACGGAAATTCAGGAAACGGATGTACCGGAAGATTTGAAAGATCTTTGTGAAGAATATCGCAATAAGCTGTTAGAATATCTGGCAGATTATGATGAAGATATGATGATGATGGTCTTGGAAGGGGAAGAACCTGACATTCCGATGATCAAAACCGTATTGCGCAAAGCAGTATGTGCCGGAGATTTCTTCCCGGTATTGTGCGGTTCTGCATATAAGAACAAGGGTGTTCAAATGGTATTGGATGCCGTGGTGGATTACTTGCCTTCACCGCTTGATGTACCTGCGATTAAGGGTACGGATATGGATGGCAACGAAATCGTTCGTCACTCCAGTGATGAAGAACCGTTCTCCGCATTGGCCTTCAAAATTGCGACGGATCCGTTTGTTGGTAAATTAGCTTACTTCCGTGTTTATTCCGGAACAGCCAAAGCAGGAAGCTATATCTACAATTCTACGAAAGGCAAAAAAGAGCGTTTTGGACGTATTGTACAGATGCATGCCAATGCTCGTAAAGAAATTGATATGGTTTATGCCGGTGATATTGCGGCAGCCGTTGGCTTGAAGGATACCGGAACCGGTGATACGCTTTGTGATGAAGACTCACAAGTAATCTTGGAATCCATGGTATTCCCGGAACCGGTGATTCGTATGTCATTGGAGCCGAAGACCAAAGCCGATCAAGATAAAATGGGGCTTGCCTTGTCAAAATTGGCGGAAGAAGATCCGACTTTCAAGACTTATACTGATCAGGAAACCGGACAGACCATTATTGCCGGTGTCGGTGAATTGCATTTGGATATCATCGTTGATCGTTTGCGTCGTGAATTTAAGGTAGAAGCCAATGTCGGACAGCCGCAGGTTGCCTATCGTGAAACAATTCGCGGTGCGGCTGACTGTGAAGGTAAATACATCAAACAGTCCGGCGGCCGTGGTCAGTATGGTCACGTTTGGATTAAATTTGAACCGAATGAAGAAGGTAAAGGCTTTGAATTCGTTGATGCGACAGTAGGCGGAAGCGTGCCGCGTGAATACATCAAACCAACCCAAGAAGGCTTGGAAGATGCGTTGGATCGCGGTATGGTTGCCGGTTATCCGGTCATTGATATCAAAGCAACGTTATTTGACGGTTCTTATCATGATGTCGATTCATCGGAAATGGCATATAAGATCGCAGCTTCTATGGCATTGAAGGAAGCTGCTAAGAAATGTAAACCGGTCATTTTGGAACCGATTATGGAAGTCGAAGTCACAGCACCGCAGGAATACCTCGGTTCGGTCATGGGCGATGTCAGCTCTCGTCGCGGCAACATTACCGATCAGGAAGAACGCGGCAATGCGATTATTGTAAAATCGATGATTCCGTTATCTGAAATGTTTGGTTACGTAACCGATTTGCGTAGTTTCACGCAAGGACGCGGTAATTATTCAATGAAATTTGATCATTATTCGGAAGTACCGAAGAGTATCGCTGAAAAGATCATCAAAAACAACAGTTCCGACAATTAATTGTTGCTTTTATGATTCGTTTGAATTAAAATATATCTGATAGAAAAAAACCATTAAGGAGGAAATTTAGAAAATGGCTAAAGAAAAATTTGACCGTTCCAAAACTCACGTTAATATCGGAACGATTGGACACGTTGACCACGGTAAAACAACTTTAACTGCTGCAATTACGAATGTACTTGCAAAAGATGGTATGGCTCAGGCAACTGCTTATGACCAGATTGATGGCGCACCGGAAGAAAAAGAACGTGGTATTACGATCAATACTGCTCACGTAGAATATCAGACAGCAACTCGTCACTATGCACACGTTGACTGCCCGGGACACGCTGACTATGTCAAGAACATGATCACCGGCGCTGCTCAGATGGATGGTGCTATTTTGGTTGTTGCGGCTTCTGATGGTCCGATGCCTCAGACTCGTGAGCACATCTTGCTTGCTCGTCAGGTAGGTGTTCCTTACATCGTTGTATTCTTGAACAAATGCGACATGGTTGATGATGATGAATTGATCGATCTGGTTGAAATGGAAGTTCGTGAATTGTTAAGCGAGTACGGATTTGACGGTGACAATGCACCGGTAATCCGTGGTTCTGCATTGAAAGCATTAGAGGGTGACGCTAACTATGTCGGCGCCATCAAAGAATTGATGGATGCTGTTGACGAATTCATCCCGGAGCCGGTTCGTGAAACCGATAAACCGTTCTTGATGTCCGTAGAGGATGTTATGACGATTACGGGACGTGGAACTGTTGCGACGGGACGTGTTGAGCGTGGTGAAGTAAAACTGAGCGAAGAAGTTGAAATCGTTGGTATTCATGAAACACGTAAAACCGTTATTACCGGTTTGGAAATGTTCCGTAAACAGTTGGATGTAGCACAGGCCGGTGACAACATCGGTGCCCTGCTTCGTGGTATCAACCGTGATGAAATCCAGCGTGGACAGGTCTTGGCAAAACCGGGATCTGTAAATCCGCACACTAACTTCAAGGCTCAGGTTTATATCCTGACAAAAGAAGAAGGTGGACGTCATACTCCGTTCGTTTCTAACTATCGTCCGCAGTTCTACTTCCGTACAACGGATGTAACCGGTGTTATCACTTTGCCGGAAGGCACTGATATGGTTATGCCCGGCGATAACGTTGAAATGACTGTTGAATTGATCGCCCCGATCGCTATCGAAAACAACACGAAGTTCTCTATCCGTGAGGGTGGACGTACTGTTGGTTCCGGTAACGTAACAGAAATCATTAAATAAGAATGATCAAGGAGTGCTTTGGCACTCTTTTTTTTGCATTGGAAGTCTCTTGGTTTGAGTTCTATTATATAGTGAAACAACTTTGTGAATTTGATCAATGTTATATTGATATTGGCATCATGTTGTGAATGAATATTTAAACCCGATGCTGAATGGTTAAAAATATCAATAAGTGTTGATTTTGAATATAAAAATAATTGTTTTTCCACCCTTTCCTAAAGATGCATGAGTCTTTTTCATGGAAAACAGCTTCTCGACATACGATCATTGGTAAATTTCAATATACATTCAAAAACATCACTATTTTATAACAAATCATCGTCTTATTTAATTTTATTGTTCTATTTTGATTGACAAATTAAATAATTATTTGTATTCTTATAACAGGAGTGATGTTATGGAAAAGACGAGTACTGCATTGGTTAAACAGGTACAAGAGGGTGTAGAGGCTGCTTTTGACGAGCTGTTTACATCACTTTATAAGGGTGTTTATTATACGGCTTATCGTATCTGTAAAAGTGATGATGATGCAAAAGAAATTGCTCAACAAACCTTTATCCAGGTTCATCATTCCATAAAGTCACTAAATGATCCCAATACCTTTGATGTATGGCTACATCGTATCATTGTGAATAAATGTTATAACCTGTTTGCGAAACGGAAGGATGTCAGTGTTGATCCGAATACCAGTTCACTGTTGAAAAATGAAGCGGAATACCGTGATTATTTAATGCCGCAGTCGGCAAGCCGTCATCAAAGTGATTTGGAAATATTGAATCAGATGATTGATGAACTCCCGGAGAAGTATCGAACGTTATTGATCTTAACGTATTATTGTGAATACAGCATGGAAGAAGTTGCTGAAATTGTGAATATGCCGATCGGAACGGTGAAATCTCGTTTATTTACTGCCCGTTCTTTGTTGAAAAAGAAGGTAGTTGAATATGAGAAATTATCAGGCGTTGAATTAAATTTTCGCGAAGTATCGCCGATGCTGCTGATTGCAGCTTATTGGACGGCATATCAGAATCTGAAGCTTACGATTCCGTTGTGTCCGGTTTTTTCAGCGACAACGAATTGGCTTCAGCACATTACGAAAAGTGGGAAAATCACAAGAGGGGCTATGTTTTCCTTATCGGCTGCGATTGGTATTTCTGTGGCAGGATTGGTTTATGCTCAAATAACAAACAATGCAGTGGAACAAGATATGAATCCGCCCTATCAATACTTAGAGCATGAACAAGCTTTTCAACCTGTAACATTGGATCATATTACTTATATGACGCCCTATGAGGCTTATTATTCTTTGCTAGTGTTTGCCCATTGTGAAGTAGAAATGAAGGCGATGACGAAAGAACAACTATTACATTTTAAACCGCTTTATGATGCTTTAAAGGAAAGTAACGGGTCTTACTACCATCAACTGCAGAAAATCGGGTGGGAAGATGCGTATCTTGCGTTATTATAAAAAAATGATTAAATTTTTTAAAAAAACAGAACCAACTCTAATCTCATCTTGTCCATACGGTGAGATTAGAGGGTTTTTTGTATTGAAGT
>CAJUGR010000088.1 GCA_910586285.1 uncultured Erysipelotrichaceae bacterium | reverse complement strand
GGACATGAACATCGATGCGAGTATAATAAATACCAGCAATATCACGTTCATCGCCTTTTTGCGTTTCAGGTCTTTTTTCAGTATTTTTAAATACATTTCTGCTGCTCCTTTCGCTTTCTGATTTCATTGTAGCATAGAAGTTATTAAACAATCCTTAAATCGGTTCGCGGCAAGCAGAAGTATCCTCATCTAATGATTATGCATCATAATGTCGGTTGAATGTAAATGAATTATGAGCGAGGATGAAGGTGATAAACGATGATTTCAGGAGGATTGGCAAGGCGCAGCGGAATTCGCGTCATGCCCCATCCTGACGATACATAAAGAACATGCCCATGATGAACATAACACCCTTTACGGTAATGACGTCCTCCCTTGGGCAATAATGCCTGCGTGATGCCGGGAAGATAAATTTGACCGCCATGCGTGTGACCGCTTATGGTCAAGTCAATGTTATCCATCACAAGCTGATCAATGATATCCGGCTCATGTGATATGAGAATTTGACAGGATTGATAGCGAACATCGGTGATAGTGCGATCCTCATACCCTGCCAGCGGATCATCGATACCCATGATACAAAGATCCGCTTCGGGAAAGCACATATGTTGATTACATAACAGGCAAAACCCGCTTTCTTTCAACATATCGGCATATACATACTTGGCGCCACCGCCGATATCATGATTTCCGTAAACAGCCAGCTTTGCTTTTTTTGCTTGGATTTGCCGCAAATACGGAGGCAGACGATAGCGTAAGGATTGGGCTCGATGATAATGATCCATCAAATCACCGCTGAAGATGACGATATCCGGATGACAGGCGTTGATAGCTGCGATCCGTTTTTTTAGTTGCTTGCCAGAGAATTTATTATGAAAATGGGTATCACTGAACTGGACAATGATCAAAGACTTGCGCAGCGGCATCACACAATGAATATGGCGAGTAAGGAAACATCGAGGCTCAATCACGATCATATCGATGAACCATAACAACAACATCACCAACAACAATAAAACAAACATGAACATCCCTCCTGGGGCTTTGATTATATATATAGTATTCACATAAGATGTTATGGTGATGTAAGGGAACCGTAAGAAAGAAAAAATCTCATCTTACGATGAGATTTTCATTGTTATTTACAAGTGAAGCCTTGGCCTTCGACTTCTTTTACAGCTTCATCCATGCTGGTGGAATTTACTGCTTTTTCCAACATGCTTGCTTCTGCGGAAATAGACATGTTCCATCCGTTGTCATCGAATCCGGAAGTTACATCCAAACCGGTAACATCGCCGTCTTCCAATTCATCAATCATAGACTGTTTTGTTTCTTTGTCAAATTTTTCCTTTTCTTCTTCCGAAGAATCCTTGTCAATGCCGATAGCATCATAAGCAATATTGATTTTCATGGTTGCTTTTTCTAAGGTATCTGATGTACCTTCCAACACCCATTCCATATCCATTTTGCCGCCTAGACTCGACGTACATGTTTTTGTGACAGGTTCGCCTCCGCCACTGCATCCGGCTAATAACATACCGGCGCAAAGTACACCTAACAATTTTTTCACTTTTATTTCCTCCTCTTACTAATTTAGTGATTGGTATAGAGTTGTTTTGCTAAACAATCTCTATATACTATATGTTATGACAACATTATAACATAGAATTACAGAAGTTTCGATAAATTTCCTTATTTTCTCACATGAAAATAAGGAAAATAAGGAGAATAAGGAGATGAGGTTATCATTCTAACGGTACATAGCACCAATGCACATTTTATTTTATGTGACGCAGAAGGAAATGATCCGATATCTTTTCAAATGATGGCTTTCATGATACACTTAGCATAAAGAGGTGGTATGATGCTTCATCAAATGAATGAACTGATTATTTATCGAGTCAAAGAAGAAGACTTGCTGATGCAAATGGCGCAAGCATTGGCGATGGATGGGGAAGCCGGGCAGCAGCGCTCCTTGATTTATAAAACTGTGAAACACTTGTTAGATATGGCAACGCAGTACGGTTGGAACCATAACTTATGGCACTGTGCTTTATGTGCGCATTTATTGATGGATGAAAACTCCTATACATTAAGTAAGGAAAGAAGAAAAGAACCGCTGAATGGCAGTATTCAAACATTTCTTCTTCATGACATGGAGCTTTTTTATTCCCTGTTCCACTATGATTTTGAACCGATATCCAAACGATTGAACTTGAACTGCTTTGCGATTTTGAGTAATTATCAGGCGATCGCAAAACGTGAGGAAATGATGGATGAAACGATGGGGAAAATGATTATGGATACGGCTGTAAAATTGGCACAGGCTCCCGATGCCAAAGCCATGATGGCAATTCTGGATGCGTTTTATGAAACGTATGGCACCGGACGATTTGCATTCCATAAGGCTTTTCGCATCAAGGAAACGATGGAAGGCTGTCACTTTGTGGCGATTCGCAACTATCCGGATATCAGCTTGGAACATCTTATCGGTTATGAGGAACAAAAACAGGAGCTGATGATGAATACCGAAGCGTTTTTACAGGGAAAACAAGCCAATAATGTACTGCTATATGGGGAAAGCGGTACCGGCAAAAGTACCAGTATCAAAGCATTGGGCAATCGTTATTATAAGGACGGCATTCGACTGATTGAAATACATAAGCATCAATTTCATCTGTTACAGGATATCATCCAACAGATAAAGACACGCAATTATGGCTTTATTATTTATATGGATGACCTTTCTTTTGAAGAGGATGAAACGGAATATAAATATTTGAAAGCGGTTATGGAAGGCGGCTTGGAAGTGCGTCCGAATCATATGTTAATCTATGCGACAAGCAATCGCCGTCACTTGGTGAGAGAAACATGGCGGGATCGTAATGATTTTCATGAGGATCAGGATTTGCATATTTCAGAAACAATGGCAGAAAAGCTGTCGCTGGCAGCACGCTTTGGCATCAGTATTTATTATGGGAAACCCAATGCGAAAGAATATCAGCACATTGTGAAAGAACTGGCCAAGCGGGAAAAGTTGGAAGGTTATGATGAGGCTACGCTGTGGCAGTTGGCGAATGCATGGGAACTGCGCCATGGCGGAGGCAGTGGTCGTTGTGCACGGCAATTTATCGACTATTTACGCAGTCAAAGCGGAGCGAAGAAATGATTACGGAATACGAACGCAAGATATGTGATCATCCGATTATCAAGGAAGTATTACTATGGCATGATGACGCATGGTTAGACGGTACACAATTAGAAGCAATTTTGCGAATTAATCGTCACAAATTGAAACGCTTGTTACAACAGATTGATGCTCAAGGCGAAATCAGCTTTGAACACAGCGAGGTATTCTCCGTGGTCAGACAGCGATGTAAGAAAGATAAACAAACAAAAAGCGATTGGATATATCAAATTCGTTATTATGATACGACGATACTACGCTTGTTAGCAGAGTATTGTGAAACAGAGTCCGCTTTGAATTTTCTGCGATGGTGGAGGGAACAATCAATATGAGAAAGAAGTTATTGGTGATCGGCTCTGCCGCCGCGGATGTGATCATTCGGATTCCGCATTTACCACATTCGCAAGAGGATTTGTTGGTCGAGTCACAACACCTATCCTTGGGCGGTTGTGCAGCCAACGTTGCTATGTGCCTAAAAGCCTTGGAT
The DNA here is from genome assembly GCA_910586285.1 of uncultured Erysipelotrichaceae bacterium. Lineage (GTDB taxonomy): Bacteria > Bacillota_I > Bacilli_A > Erysipelotrichales > Erysipelotrichaceae > C-19. The sequence goes on along the minus strand of CAJUGR010000088.1, from coordinate 4,000 downwards.
ATTCCTTTTGATCTGTTTGCGCCTATCGGCAGTGGCATATATGGCGATTTTGTGGCAGAACAGCTTCAACAACGCGGCATCCAATCGCTGATTCCCCGCGTGGAGGAAGCGAACGGTTGCTGTTACTGCTTGGTGGATGAAAGCGGTGAGCGTACCTTTTTAGCTGATCACGGTGCGGAATATCGTTTCCGATCTGAATGGTTTTCCTTATTACATCCCAATGATTATGAGGGGGTCTACTTGTGCGGCTTAGAACTGGAAGAAAGTGGCTCTCAAGCCTTGATGAATCACTTGCGGGATGCCGATTATCCATGTGTTTATTTTGCCGCAGGTCCACGGCTCGCCCACATTTCACCATCTTATTTGCGCAAACTGGAAACCCTGCCTTGTTTGTTTCACTTCAATGAGGAAGAAGCAATTCGTTATTTTGACAGTGATGATTATCAAAGTGCCGCCGCTTTCTTATCCAAACAAACACATCGGCCGATCATTGTGACGCGTGGGGCACAGGGATGCTTTATTCAGGCAGAAGAGGCGATGCTATTGGATGCGTTTGCGACGCAAATCGTTGATACGATCGGTGCCGGAGATACCCATATCGGGGCGATCATGGCTGCTCGTTACTCCGGTTTTTCTTGGCGTGAAGCAGGTATTTTTGCTAACCGTGCTTCTGCACTCGTACTTGCCCATGCAGGAGCGCAATTGAATGATGATGATATTGCTACATTAATGACCTTATTAAAACAACCGCGGTAAGGAGTGTTCCATAGCGAAGGACATGCTCGCAACCGTGGTTTTTATGATGGCTTGGTAAATTTCTTATGGTGATTTTGAAAACCGTTTTGTTCATAAAAACGGTGAGCATCGCTGCGCCGACAATGACTGGACACTTCCACTTGAATACAACCGTATTTTTTAGCCGCCAAACAACCGCGTCGCAACAGCTCTTTTCCGATTCCTTGTTTGCGCTCATGACTTACAACGATCAATTCCAGAATTTCGGCGATCTTGCCGGCATGATGAAGCTGATCCTCTAAGCGCAGATGAACAAAGCCAATGACTTCATGTTCATATTCACAAACCAGACCATAATAAAGCGTATTATTGAGTTGTTTATGATAGATGGCACAAAAGGCTTCATAAGGAAGCGTTTCCTCTTCCAACTGACAGATCAGCTGATAAAGCGCCGCGATATCCTCTTTCCTGTATTCACGATATATTGGCCGTGTCGTCATGATTATCACCATGTAGATCATATCATAAGAGATAAGATTTGAACAGTCTGACCTTAATATAGGATATGCATGGGATATATCATTTGTCATATAGGAAGCATAATATGTCAAAGTTCAGTTCTGCTTAACATTGACAAAGAAGAAAGGTTGGCATAATATTTAGTATGCAAATAATTAGCTTTCTAAGAAAGAAGGATGATGATGAAGACACCGTTCCACATTGTGATCTTTAAAGCAGATCAGGCACTGCGTAAACAATTAGGCAAGGATATGAAAGAATATGGCTTATTTCCCGGGCAGCCGAAAGTGCTGCGCTGGATCATCAATCATGAAAACTGTAAATTAAAGGATATTGCGGATGCGTGCGACATTGAATGTGCGACCGCCAGTAAGATTATAGATGGCTTGGCTGCGAATGATATGGTAAAACGACAGGTGGATGCCAATAATAAACGTGCATTGCGCATTCAGATTACCCCCAAAGGAGAAAGATCTTTGATGACTTGGAATACCCATTGTCTTGATGTAGAGAAGATTGCCTTACAAGGATTTTCAAAACAGGAGCGAGATACATTTTTAGCTTATTTAGAGCGGATGTATCAAAACGTAAGCGGAAAAACGATAGAGTAGGAGCGGATGGTTATGCGGGAACGTTTATTTCCTTTCATGAAACATAACGGAAGATATTTTATATTGGCATGTATCTGTGTCATCGCGGAAACGATATTTGAACTGGTGATTCCGTTGTTAATGGCTGATATTATTGATGTCGGGATTGTGAATGGCGATCATTCATATATATTGTGGCGCGGTGGTTGTATGATTGCCTGTGCATTGATTTCTTTATTATTGGGTATTCTCTATGCCCGTTATGCGGCGATGGCCGGACAGGGATTTGGGGCTGAATTGCGAGCGGCGTTATTTGATCATATTCAAAGCTTTTCTTTTACCAATATGGATCATTTCTCTACTGCTTCGCTGATTACGCGCTTAACCGGTGATATTGCGATTTTACAAAATGCGATCGCAAACGGTATTCGTCCGTTGGTTCGCTCACCGGTAATGATGTTAACGGCACTGGTACTCACGTTTTCGATCAATTCACGTTTGGCCTGTGTGTTTTTGATCAGCGCACCGATATTAGGATGCGGCTTGTTTATCATCGTTACGAAAGTCGGACCGCTGTATCGTAAAATGCAATACAGTATTGATCAGGTTAATACTGTCGTTCAAGAGAATATCCACGCGATACGCTTTGTGAAAGCCTATGTGTGCGGAAAGCGAGAAACAGAAAAATTTGCGGAAGTGAACGATTCCTTACAATCGGTATCGCTGAATGCCTTTCGTATTTCGGTCTGGAATATGCCGTTGTTTCAGTTGATTTCTTACAGTACGATTGTGGCCTTATTGTGGTTCGGAGGAAACATGATCTTTGCGGGAACGATGAGTGTTGGCGAATTGACCGGATTTTTAAGCTATGTTTTACAGATATTGAACGGCTTCATGATGCTTTCCAACGTTTTCTTAATGTTGACCAGAAGTATTGCGAGCGGGGAGCGCGTTTGCGAGGTTTTAGAAGAGCCGATTGACATGAGCGAAACAGCGGGTGCGATACAGCCGATTACAGCCGGAGCAATTTCCTTTCATCATGTTTATTTTCGCTATCGTCCTGATGCGCCCGAAGTGTTGCATGATATTGATTTGAGCATACCAGCCGGCACCACATTGGGGATTTTGGGCGGTACCGGAGCGGCAAAGACAACTCTTGTACAGTTGATTCCCCGCTTATATGATGTGAGTGAGGGGCTGCTCACCATTGATGGTTGCGATATCAGGGAATATGAATTGGCGCATTTGCGTGATGCGGTGGCGATGGTATTACAAAAAAACACACTGTTTTCCGGAACGATTCAAGAGAACTTATTGTGGGGCAATGAACATGCGGATGTAGAAGAGATAGCACGCGTATGTAAAATTGCTTGCGTGGATGAGTTTTTAGATCATTTACCCAATGGCCTGCATACGATGCTGGAACAAGGCGGTGTAAATCTTTCAGGCGGACAAAGACAGCGGTTATGCATTGCCCGTGCGTTGTTGAAACGCCCGAAGATTCTGATCTTAGATGATTCCACCAGTGCGGTGGATACGGCAACCGAAGCCAAAATCAAACAGGGCTTGGCACAGTTAACGGATATGACGATCATCATCATTGCGCAGCGCGTCACCAGCGTTATGGACTTGGATCAGATCGCAATATTGGATGAAGGAAAGCTGCATGCGCTCGGTACGCATGAGGAATTATTAAAAACGGATCCGATTTATCAGGAAATTTACCGTTCCCAACAGGAAGGAGCGAATCTGTAATGGCACGTTACATTGACGCAAAGCATCCCCAACAATGGAAAAAGACGCTGCTGGGATTTCGGCCGTATTTAAGAAAACATCGCTTCGCGTTTGCGTTGGTGGGACTATGTGCGATATTCAGTGCCGCCGTCAATTTGACCGGTACCTATCTTATCTCTCCGATTATAAACGATTATATTTTACCGCAACATTATGATGGACTGGTTCATATGATTATATGGATGGCGATCATGTATTTGTGCGGGGTGTTGAGCAGCGCTTTTTATAAGCAGCTGATGACTTATGTGGCGCAGGCGGTAATCAAAGAACTGCGTCAAGATCTGTTTGCGCATATGCAGACGCTGCCGATCTCCTATTTTGACGCCCATACGTTTGGCGAAATCATGTCGCATTTTACCAAT
>CAJUGR010000087.1 GCA_910586285.1 uncultured Erysipelotrichaceae bacterium | reverse complement strand
CAGGAATGCAAAGCAGCTTCCGTCAGCCGTGTTGAAATCGAGCGTTCAAAAAACCGTGTGGAAATCATGATCCGTACCGCTCGTCCGGGTGTGATCATCGGTACCAACGGTGAAAATATTGAAAATCTGAAAAAGAAATTAGAAAAACTGACAAAGAAAAATGTCTATGTGAAAGTGCTTGAAATCGCTAATCCTGATTTAGATGCGCGCTTGGTTGCAAGAAGCATCGCCGATCAGTTAGAGCAGCGTGCAAGCTTCCGTACTTGCCAGAAAAAAGCAATTCAGCGTACAATGCGTGCCGGCGCAAAGGGTATTAAAACCAGCGTATCCGGACGTTTGGGCGGGGCTGATATGGCACGTACCGAAGGCTATTCCGAAGGTGTCGTTCCGCTTCATACACTTCGTGCGGATATTGACTATGCATGGGAAGAAGCAAGCACAACCTACGGACGTCTTGGCGTTAAAGTGTGGATTTGCCGCGGTGAAGTATTACCGGGACAAATGGTAACGGAGCCGGAAGCACCGAAAAATCCGGTGAACGATCGCCGTCGTCGCAATAACCGCGGCGGACGTAATGATCGCGGAAACCGCAATAACCGTAACAACAACACTGCTAAGGCAGAAGGGGCAAAAGCGGAAGGAGGAAACTAATCTATGTTGATGCCAAAAAGAACAAAATATAGACGTCCTCACCGTTTGAGCTATGAAGGACGCAGCAAGGCAGGCCGCGAAGTAAACTTCGGTGAATTCGGTCTGATGGCAGATTCCGGTGCTTATGTAAGCAACCGTCAAATAGAAGCTGCCCGTATTGCGATGACACGTTATATGAAACGTGGCGGTAAGGTTTGGATTCGTATATTCCCGCATTTGGCAATTACGAAAAAACCGCTTGAAGTACGTATGGGTTCCGGTAAAGGTGCTCCTGAAGGATGGGTAGCAGTTGTAAAGCCGGGCCGTATCATGTTTGAAATCGAGGGAGTAAGTGAAGAAGTGGCACGCGAGGCTTTCCGTCTTGCTTCTCACAAATTACCGGTAAAAACAAAATTTGTTAGAAAAGGAGTTAAGTAATTATGACAGCGAAAGAGATCAGAGAAAAAAGCAATACCGAATTACAACAAGAGATCGAAACGCTTAAAGATGAACTCTTCAATCTTCGTTTCCAGCAAGCCACCGGTCAGTTGACCAACACCGCCCGGATGCGTACAGTGAAGAAAAGCATTGCCCGCATTAAGACAGTGATGCGCGAGCGTGAGCTTGCGTCCCAGGAATAGGAGGATTGAAGTATGGAAAGATCGAACCGTAAAACATACCGCGGCACCGTCATTTCCGATAAAATGGATAAGACGATCACGGTAATTGTAGAAACAAAGAAAACCCATCCTATTTATGGGAAACGGGTGAAATATTCGAAAAAGTTCAAGGCTCATGACGAAAAGAATGAAGCGAAAACCGGTGATACCGTAGTGATTATGGAAACACGTCCGTTGTCGGCGACAAAACGCTTCCGTTTGGTTGAAATCGTCAAAAAAGCCGTTGAGCTTTAGGCCGACAGGAGGTAAGCATTCATGATTCAAAATGAAAGTAGATTGCGTGTTGCCGATAATACCGGAGCCAAAGAAGTATTGGTTATCCGCTGCTTGGGCGGCAGCGTACGCAAGTTTTCCAATATCGGCGATATTGTCGTTTGTACCGTGAAACAGGCTACTCCCGGCGGTACGGTAAAAAAAGGGGATGTTGTAAAAGGCGTAATTGTCCGCACCAAACGCGGTGTACGTCGTGAAAACGGAACCTATATCAAATTTGACGACAATGCCGTAGTGTTGATTAAAGATGATAAAACGCCGCGCGGCACCAGAATTTTCGGGCCTGTGGCAAGAGAACTGCGTGACAAGGATTTCATGAAAATCGTATCCTTGGCTCCGGAAGTATTATAGGAGGTGTGTCCAATGAAAATCAAAAAAGGTGATAAAGTACAGGTCATTGCCGGTGCATACAAGGGCACAGTCGCTGAAGTACTTCAGGTTCTGCCGAAGAAAAACAAGGTGATTGTGGAAGGCGTCAATGTGGCGAAGAAACATTTGAAACCGACCCAACAAAATCCGGATGGCGGCATCATTGAGAAGGAAATGCCGATCCATGTTTCCAATGTCATGGCATATGATGCCAAGGCAAAAACCGCGAGCAGAATCGGCTATAAAGTAGAAACAGACAAAAAAGGCAATCAGACGAAAGTGCGCTACTATAAAAAAAGCGGCACTGTCTTGAAGTAGGAGGGGACGAATATGAACCGCCTAGAACAGAAATATAAGGAAACTGTAATTCCCGCTTTGATGGAAAAATTCCAATATAAAAACGTGATGGAAGTTCCTGCTGTGGAAAAAGTCGTTGTGAATATCGGTGTCGGTGATGCCATTCAAAATGCAAAAGCATTGGAAGATGCCGTTCGGGAATTGGAGCAGATTACCGGTCAAAAAGCCGTTGTAACCAGAGCGAAGAAGTCCATTGCGAACTTTAAGCTTCGTGCCGGTATGCCGATCGGCTGTAAGGTAACGCTGCGTTCCGAGAAAATGTATGATTTCTTGGATAAATTGATGAACATTTCCTTGCCGCGTGTACGTGATTTCCGTGGTGTCAGTGATACTTCATTTGACGGTCGTGGTAACTACACGTTGGGTGTTAAGGAACAGTTGATCTTCCCGGAAATTGATTACGATAAAGTCAGCAAAATTCGCGGTATGGATATCGTAATTGTAACAAGTGCCAAAACCAATGAAGAAGCAAAGGCATTATTATCCGATATGGGTATGCCTTTCAAGAAATAGGAGGACAATGAAATGGCAAAGAAAGCAATGATTAATAAATGTAACCGTCCTCAGAAGTACAAAGTGCGTGAGTACACACGTTGTGAACGATGTGGACGCCCTCACTCCGTATTGCGTAAATACAAGCTGTGTCGTATTTGCTTCCGTGAGTTGGCTTACAAAGGCCAGATCCCGGGGGTAAAAAAGGCAAGTTGGTAAGAAGGAGGAAACGTTCAGATGATTATGACAGATCCGATTGCGGATATGCTTACCAGAATTCGTAACGGCTTACAAGCACGTCACGAAACGGTAGCGATGCCCGCAAACAAAGAAAAAGAAGCCATCGCAAAAATCTTGAAGAACGAAGGTTTTATCACGGATTATTCCGTGTCCGGCGATGTGAAAAAGACCATGACGATTACATTGAAATACGGTCCTAACGGTGAAAAAGTAATCAGTGGTTTAAAACGTATTTCCAAACCGGGCTTGCGTGCCTATGCCAAAGTGGATGCAATTCCGCGGGTATTAAACGGTTTGGGGATTGCGATCATTTCCACCTCAGAAGGGGTTATGACCGATAAAGAAGCAAGAGCAAAACACGTAGGCGGCGAAGTGCTGGCTTACGTATGGTAGAAGTAGCGGAGGTATAAGAAATGTCACGTATCGGTAATAAAGCGATTACCGTTCCTGCCGGTGTAGAAGTCAGCATCGCCAGCGGGAACGAGGTGACTGTGAAGGGTCCGAAAGGAACTTTGACGCGTCAGTTTTCCGGTTTGATGGAAATTAAACAGGAAGAAAATGAAATTAAAGTCATTCGTCCGAATGATGAAAAGCACACGAAGCAGCTGCATGGTACAACCCGTGCCTTACTGCACAATATGGTCGAAGGCGTATCCGACGGATTTACCAAATCGTTGGAGTTGGTCGGAATCGGTTTTCGATCTGCGGTATCCGGCAATAAATTGACCTTGAATATCGGATATTCTCATCCCGTGGAATTTATCATTCCGGAAGGATTAAAAGCGGAATGTAAATCGGCAACCGAGATTGAAATTTCCGGTATCGATAAACAGTTAGTCGGTGAATTCGCAGCGAATGTAAGAGCCAGCAGAAAGCCGGAACCTTACAAAGGCAAAGGTGTTCGTTATAAGAACGAATACGTTCGTCGTAAGGAAGGCAAGACGGCCGGTAAGAAATAGTGGGAAAGGAGAAATTGAACAATGCTTAAGAAAACTTCAAGAAATGATGAAAGACTTCGTCGTCATGCACGTGTTCGTAAAAAAATCAGCGGTACTCCTGAATGTCCCCGCTTGAATGTCTTCCGTTCAAATGCCAACATTCATGCACAGATCATTGACGATGTGAATCAAACAACGCTGGCAGCGGCAAGCAGTGTTTCTCTGAAACTGGAAAACGGCGGCAATGTGGAAGCTGCAAAAAAAGTAGGCGAAGCCATTGCCAAAGCAGCATTAGCAAAAAATATTACCAATGTGGTATTTGATCGCGGAGGTTATGTCTATCACGGTCGAGTACAGGCATTGGCAGAGGCGGCCCGAGAAGCCGGCTTGAAATTTTAGGAGGTAGCGCAAATGGAACGCAAACCAAGAAGAGATCAGCGTGATAAAGAATTTGAAGAACGCGTTGTGACAATCAACCGTGTAACAAAAGTAGTAAAAGGTGGACGTCGTTTCCGTTTTGCCGCTCTTGTTGTGATCGGAGATAAAAAAGGACGCGTGGGATTTGGAACCGGTAAGGCAAATGAGGTTCCCGATGCGATTAAAAAAGCAGTGGAGGACGCAAAGAAAAATGTCTTTACCGTACCGATTATCAACGGAACCATTCCTCATGATATGACCGGCAGATACGGGGCAGGCGAAGTGTTTATTCGCCCGGCATCCGAAGGTACCGGAGTTATCGCAGGCGGTGCGGTACGTGCCGTAGTCGAATTGGCCGGAATTAATGATATTTTGACCAAATGTATTGGCAGTCGTACCCCGATCAATATGGTTCGTGCAACAATCGATGCGCTTAAGAACCTGAGAACGATTGAGGATGTAGCAGCACTCCGTGGTAAAAAACCTGAAGAAATTCGCGGTTAATAGGAGGAATAAACATGAAATTACATGAAATGAAGTATACCGATGGTTCCCGCCATAAACGTAATCGGGTTGGACGTGGCCCTGCATCCGGCAACGGAAAAACGGCCGGAAAAGGCAGCAAAGGTCAGAACGCCCGCAGCGGCGGCGGTGTACGGTTGGGCTTTGAGGGTGGTCAAACACCGTTGGCTCGACGGTTGCCGAAACGCGGCTTCACCAATTTCGCACGCAAGGAATATGCCATTGTTAACGTGGAAAGCTTGAATCGATTTGAAAACGGTACTGAGGTAACTCCCGAATTGTTAATTGAAAGCGGCCTTGTGAAAAAAGAATTGAACGGAATCAAAATTCTGGGACAGGGTGAATTAGAGAAAAAACTGACGGTGAAGGCCAATAAATTCTCCAAGAGCGCTGTCGCTGTGATTGAACAAGCAGGCGGTACCACCGAGGTAATCTAGTATGTTCACCACATTCATCAGCATGCTCAAGAATAAAGAGATTCGCAATCGCATTCTCTTTACGCTTGCCATGCTGTTCATCTTTCGCTTCGGAGCGGCAATCACGGTTCCAGGTGTCAATACCGCAGAACTGTTGAGCGGTGCCAATGATAATTCATTGATTGCAATGATGAATTTATTGGGCGGCGGTGGTTTGGAACAGTTATCCATCTTTGCGTTGGGTGTTGGTCCTTACATCACAGCATCCATCATTATTCAATTACTTTCGATGGATGTCATTCCGGCCTTGACCGAATTAAGCAAAGGCGGAGCGAACGGAAGAAAACAGCTTGATCGCTATACGCGTTATTTGGCGGTAGTATTGTCTTTCTTCCAAGGGTTTACGATGGTGTATTCCTTTAGTAAAACTTATCCGTCTATGTTAAATACCGATGCCGTATTTGCACAGTGCCTCTATATTTCGACACTTTTGACGGCAGGATCTTTGTTCCTGCTTTGGATCGGTGATCGTATATCCATGAAGGGCATCGGCAACGGTGTATCCATCATCATCATGGCCGGAATCGTATCGCGTTTGCCGCATCAGTTTACCACGGCATATCAAACGTTAGTCGGTTCTCTGGACAGCAGTGCGATGTTTGGCGGTCTCTTGAATTTCGGTCTGTTTATTTTCTGTTATGTACTGATTCTGATATTTGTCGTATTCATGCAGTTGGCAGAGCGTAAAATACCGATTCAGTATACAAGCAGTACCGTACAGACGCGAAAGAATGATATGACATATCTGCCGCTGAAAATCAATTCAGCCAGTGTCATTCCGGTCATCTTTGCATCTGCCGTGATGGTAGCACCGTTACAGATCGCAAGATTCTTCTTTGAGGAAGGATCCGATGTGCTGCTGACCATGACTAGATTTATGGGATTGACAACACCGGAAAGTCTGGTGATTTATGTCATCTTGATCTTATTGTTTACCTTTTTCTATACAAAACTGCAGGTGGACCCGGAAAAAATCGCAGAAAATCTTGGCAAATCCGGTTCCTATATTCCTGGAGTTCGGCCGGGCAGTGAAACCAAAGAATATATCACTAAGGTTTTGAACCGTATCACTGTTTTGGGAGCGATCGGCCTTGCCTTTATCGCCGTACTGCCCCATGCTTTACCGCTCTTTACGTCATTGCCTCAGTCAATGGGACTTGGCGGAACCGGAGTTATTATCGTAGTCGGTGTAGCGATGGAAACAGTGAAACAATTGGAAGGGCAATTGACTCAGAAATCCTATCGAGGTTTTATCTCAAGATAGAAGGTGAATTCTATGAATATTCTGATTATGGGGGGGCCTGGTGCCGGCAAAGGCACGATGTCAACCAGAATCGTAAAGAAATATCACGTCAACCATATCTCTACCGGAGATATCTTCCGCAGTGAAATCGGTATGGAAACCGAGCTGGGTTTAGCAGCGAAGGACTATATCGAAAAGGGGTTGTTGGTTCCTGATGAAATCACCAACGGAATGGTGAAGAATTATTTAGAGCATCTCAGTGATAAAAAATCCGGCTTTTTGTTGGATGGTTACCCACGTACCTTGGATCAGGCTGTTGCATTTGACAAACTATCCGGCGGTACAATGATGGCTATTGATATTGTCATTGCGATGGAAATACCTTTTGAGGCATTAGCAGAGCGGGTAACCGGGCGTCGTTTATGCAAAGACTGCGGCGCTATTTATCACATCAAATCACAGCCTTCGCGTCAAGAAGGAATTTGTGATCAATGTGGCGGAACGCTGTATCAGCGTAAGGATGATACGGTGGAAAGCCTGAATGTGCGTCTGGATGAATATACGAAACAGACACAGCCGGTTTTAGACTTCTACGAAGCAAAAGGACTGGTGAAACATATCAATGCCAATCAGCCGATTGAAAAAGTATGGGCTGATGTGGCTTCGGTCTTGAATGGCTATTCATTTGGCTAAGACCGTTATCAAAACGGCAAAACAGAGCGCAGGTGCTGTACACCTGCCTTCCTGTTTCCGAATCGATCTGCTGTGACAAATGATCATATCGACAACAGATATTAGCTAGTACTCATGACAGTTTTGGATTTCTTGGCGATTCTGCTTGAGAAATACTGGACGAACAGGCATAAAATCTGATACAATATACAAAGGCAGGTTTTTTCGTGTTTAACGCGCAGTCTGCCGGGGAAGGATCTAACTGATATCTTTCTATTTGCCAGACTGGCAGAAATCAATAAGGAGGAACATCCATAGCATGGGTAAACAAGATGTTATTGAGATCGATGGCGTAGTCGAAGATACTTTGCCAAATGCACAATTTAAAGTGAAACTGGAAAACGGACACGAGATTTTGGCTCACGTTTCCGGTAAAATCCGTATGCATTACATTCGCATTTTACCGG
>CAJUGR010000086.1 GCA_910586285.1 uncultured Erysipelotrichaceae bacterium | reverse complement strand
GATCTAATGAAGAGGCGGTATCCGTATCCGCTTTACACTATAATCCGATTCCTTTTTAACCTTTCCGGTTTCTCATGACATGAATTTATGTTAAAATAGTAACAGCGAGGTGATGTCATGATGAAAATCGTTGTAGTGAGTGATTCTCATGGATTCAATGAGCGGCTCGAGGAAGTGCTGCGTTTAGAGCCGGACGCTGACTGCTATCTCCATTGTGGCGATATCGAATGTTCGATAAACGAATATCCGATGTACCAAACGGTACAGGGTAATAATGATTTTTACAGTGATTTTCCGCAACAAATCATAGTACCGGTGCAATCACATAATATTATAGCGATGCACGGCAATCAGTTTTCGTATGTAAATCGTATTAATCGTATGGCGGCTTATGCCAAAAAAGAGCATTGTGATATTTTTTGTTACGGGCATACGCATGTGGCGGCGATCGATCATGTGGACGGGGTATTGCTGCTGAATCCCGGATCCCTATGGCGCTCGCGTGATAGGCGTGGTCCCTCTTATGCGATAATAACTATTGAGGATGAGCAAGTTCATGCACAAATCAAATTTCTGGATTGATGGGAGCTGCGATAATGAGGCGTAAGCATAGTATCGCTCTGGGAATGAGTGCCGTAATCAGCATAGCTTATCTGATATTGATTGCTTGGTATTTATACACCGTGATGCATGAGCATAATTCGCAAGCGGATTTATTATCACTTCAAGCTGTGGCAAAGGAGTTACTACCTCATTTGTTGATGATGGCGGCAGCAACGATACTTACTATTGTTGCGTTTTTCAGCAATATTTTTGCTATTGCATTGACGGCTTTCGTTGCCTATGGAATTGCGATGATCTTGGCGGGAACAGAGTTTTATCAGTATGTGATTCTTTGTATTCCTTCGATTCTGTTGGCGATTATTGGCAGCACATTCTGTTATAAGCGGAAACAATGGCTGAAAGAACAGGAAGAGGAGCGTATTTATTTGGCCACTCATCCTCGTCCGAAAGTGAAACGCAGCAGCGGTAGCAGTTATGTTAATCGGATGAAGAACTCCGGTAATTATTATCGGCAGTCTAATAATCAAGGACAAAATGCGGCGATGATGCAAAATCAAACAATGCCGACTCAGAATTATTACGGCAATCAGCAGGATTACTATTTTCAACAGAATCAGCAGCCACTATTGCCGCAACAGATGTATAATCCGCTGCAAGATCCTTATGCGCCGCTGACACCGATGCAAACAGCACCCAATTATATGAATCCATATGTAGGAACATACAATGCCAATGCATATAATCCTGGAGCATACAATAATAATATGATACAAGGATCATCATCAGTTACAACCAATGAAAGTTCTTTGGTGAATCCGTTGTATCCGATCAATCAGCAGCCGTTGGCAATGACGCAAGCCAATCCGATGATTTCGCAAACTCCGATGGTAGGTGATGTGTTGAATTATCCACAGCCTGCGGGAAAACCGACCAGAAGCGAAGGCTATTTTGACGACTACGGGAATTTCCATCCCGGCGGCAATAATTTTTAATTAGATTCTTGCAATTAGAAAAAGAATTTGCTATGATATCTTAGCCAGTTGTCTACGTAGCTCAGTTGGATAGAGCATGCGCCTTCTAAGCGCACGGTCGGGGGTTCGAATCCCTCCGTGGACGCCAAATGTTAATTAAACCCCTTGGTTAAGGGGTTTTTAACTGGTGTGATTGCTCCGTACGGAAAATTTGATGAAAAAGAGAAATCATTACGATACATTATGATCATAAAGGGATGGGGCAGTGCTTTGTCATGCCGCCGGTTTATAGAGTGGATGTAGGTTAAGGATGAGGTAGAACTTCCTCTCAATATGAAAAAAGACAGCAGATAAAGTACACGCTGCCTTTGATGCTGTTAGCATATTCGATAATATGAATGTTATCGTTTCCGCTGTTTTATATAATCACTTTTACTTCCATCCCAATAGCAGTAGATACATCTCCCATCCCTAAAAACATGATTGCAATTCGGATATCCATATAAGTAATGGGAGCATTCAGGACATAATTTCATCATTTTAGAGGTTCCTTTGAAATAACTGCTTCCACATTCCTCACAAATAATGGTTTCCTTTTTGTCCATAGAATCTCTTCTCCAATTTTCAACTTGTTGATATGTTATTTGCTTAGGAATTAAGTATAGCACATTCCCATCGAATAAACCACCTCACCTTTGTTATGCTTGGACGCCTCACCTTTGTTATGCTTGGACGCTATACTTTGCTAAAAAGGAACTTACACATATAAGTCCGTACGGTATATGGCTTTACTACAAACACCGTGACAGCGACTGTCTTGGCTTAGTTCAATGAAAATAACCGGATCATCTAATACCCCATGTCAGGTAGAGCTTTAATGCTACTATGAAAAAATACTTATTCCTTACAGTTACCTTATAATAATCAAAGGTTATATTATGACTTGACCGATATAGAATATCAAAAATCGATGAGTGAATCCCATAAAGTGGAAAAACGATGTAAAACAACTTCTTTTGATTGCGCTACTTTCTGTTTTATGCTATATTATTATCGTTTGGGTTAGAAAGGATGACCGAATGGAAAACTATTATGAGGAAATCCTGAGTAAAATCCGCAAGCATATGGCAGCAGAAAACTACCAAGCGGCGATTCGTCTGCTAGAGGATGAATTGGCGGTTGCCTATATTCCCAAAGATATCGAACCGATTCTGATTACACTGCATGATGAGTGCCGCAGTGAACTGCGGCAAAATGCACCCAAGCGATATGAGGAAGCGGATATCGAGACATTGCTGGCAGGAAGCCTGGAAGAGCAGTTTATGGCGGTGGAATTACTAAAAAACAGCAATCTTCGTCATCATCTGAATGAAATTGAACAATATTTGAACAAGAATCCGAACGATTTGGTTCGTTCCTTGTTAATCGATGCGATGATGGAACAGAATATTGCTGAGGAGATGCATACGGTCATGGATGGCTTGGAAGTCACTTTTCTTCCATGCTACATCGAACCTGTTATGCAGGCACAGGGCGCTGTCATCGCTGCCGAAGCGTTATGTGAATGGTTTGAAAACGATGATCCAACATTTTTAAAAATGTGTATGGAGTGTTTGATTCAAGAGTGCTATTTGCATCTTCCGTTCAATATTGCGGCAGATGAAGGGATTCCTTTGGCATTAAGCATTGTATACTATGTGAAATGTGCCCAAGGGGATGAAGCAGACTTTACAACGTTTTTAACCCAAAAACAACTGATGCAGGAGCATGGTTTTGCATTATTATTAAATAAGCATGGTATATGAAGCAGCATCATGTTTATGATAAAAGAGAGAGAAACAAATAGGAGGTAGGAACATATGAGTTCAACATGGGAATTGAAAGAACATTCAACCGGAGAGATTATCGCAACGGTATCTGGTGAAACTTGGAAGAAAGCACAGGATAAGGCATTTCATAAACTGGCACAAAAAGTGGAGCTGCCGGGATTTCGTAAGGGTAAAGTACCGGCTAATGTTTTGAAGCGCAGCATCCATCCGCAAAATGTGATGTATGAGGCGATTGATGAAGTTGCTACCGGGGCATTAAGCGATGCGGTAAAAGAACATGAATTGGAAGTTGTCGGACGTCCCGCCTTGGATATTGAGAATATGGATGAAGAATCCGTGACACTGAAATTCATGATATCGGTAAAGCCGGAAGTCAAATTGGGTGAATACCGTAACTTGGATGTCAAAAAAGAGGCAGTGACGGTCAGCGATGATGAAGTCAATGCGCAGGTTAAACATATTCAGGAGCGCAATGCAGACTTCATGATTCGTGAAGATGAGGAAACTGTTCAAAACGGTGATACAGCCGTGATTGATTTTGAAGGATTCAAGGACGGTGTTGCCTTTGAAGGCGGTGCCGGTACAGATTATCCGTTAGAAATCGGATCGGGTGCTTTTATCCCCGGTTTTGAAGAACAGTTAATCGGAATGAAAAAGGATGAAACCAAAGACGTACAGGTAACCTTCCCGAAGGAATACCAAGCAGCGGATTTGGCCGGTCAGGATGCCGTATTTAAGGTTACCGTTCATGAAATTAAATACAAACAACTGCCGGAATTTACCGATGAAATGGTAAAAGAACAAAAGATTGACGGTGTTGAGAGTGTTGCGGCATTTAAAGAATACACACTGAAGAATTTGAGTGAGCAAAAAGAACAACAGGCAGAAGAAACCTTTACCAATGATTTGTTAACAAAGGTTGTCGAAAATGCGGAAATGGAAATCCCGCAGGTAATGATTGATGAAGAATGCGACAGCATGATCAACGATTTTGCCAATCGTTTACAGGCACAGGGATATTCTTTAGATGCTTATATGCAATTGACAAATATGACGATGGATACCATGCGCGAACAATTCGCCATGGATGCGAAAAATAAAATAGCTGCACGTCTGGTACTGGAAGCAATCGCAAAAGCGGAAAATTTGGAAATCAGCGACGAAGAAATCGACAACGAAATGGAAAGCATTGCCAAGGCTTACAGTATGGAAGCGGAGCAAGTAAAACAACTCATCTCAAAGGATGCAGTATCTTATGACTTGCGGATGCGTAAAGCATTGGAGCTGATCAAGGAAACAGCCGGTAAGTAAAGCAAGTGAAAAGAAAGACGCTTTTGGGTGCGTCTTTTTTGACCTTTATGGTGGAAAGGAGTTTAACGTATGGAAAACAGTACGAAAAAGAATCGTATTCAATTCCCGTTGGTATGTACACGGGGAGTCATTATTTTTCCGGATCAGGAAGTGATCATCGATGTGGGGCGCAGTAAGTCCGTTCATGCGGTAGAAGAAGCGCAGAGTACTTGCGATTCTCACGTTATCTTAGTAGCACAGAAAGATTTAACCGTTGAAAATCCCGGGGTTGCGGATTTATATGAGTTCGGAACATTGTGTACCATTAAACACATTCGCAGAATGGATGGTTATTTGCGTGTCAAATTCCGTGGATTACAGCGGGCTAAAATTGTTACCATAATGGATGATGAACACAGTATGTGTGCCGATGTGGAATTAAAAGACGATATTCTGCAGGATCAGATGGAAGAAATTGCTTTGGTAAGAAAAATAGCCAAGCAGTTTGAAAACATGGAGCCGATCAGTCAGAATATGCCAAAGGAAATGATCAACGAATTATCCAAAGGAGTCAGCGCTCCGCAATTGGCTGATCAAATATCACAGCTATTTCCGTTTTCACTGGAAAAACGTCAGAAACTATTGGAAACCTTGGAAATCAATGAGCGTCTCTTATTGATTTTACAGGAGATCGAAAGTGAAAAGGAATTGTCCTTAATGGAAAATCGCATCAATGAAAAGGTGAAAAATCGCATTGAAGAAGGGCAGAAGGAATACTATTTGCGTGAAAAGATGCGAGCGATTAAGGAAGAATTGGGTGATGTCCCAGATTCGGATAAAGACAGCGACGAAATTCGCAAGAAATTGGATGAAAATCCTTATCCGGATAATATCAAAGAAAAAATCAGAGAAGAACTGAGCCGTTATGAAATGTTGCCGGCAGCGAGCGGAGAATCCGGTGTGATTAAAACGTATATCGACTGGGTAATAGCATTGCCATGGTGGCAGGAATCTAAGGATAACGAGGATTTAAACATGGCTCAGCAAATACTGGACGAAGATCACTATGGTCTGGAAAAGGTTAAGGAACGCATTATGGAGTACTTGGCCGTTAAACAGATGACCAATTCACTGAAAGCACCGATTTTGTGCTTGGTGGGTCCTCCGGGAGTCGGAAAAACTTCGTTATCCAAGTCCATTGCCCGTGCCTTGGATCGCAAGTTTGTGAAGATCTCTTTGGGCGGTGTCAAGGATGAAAGTGAAATTCGCGGTCATCGCCGTACCTATTTGGGCAGCTTACCGGGACGCTTCATTCAGGGAATGAAAAAAGCGGGAACGATCAATCCGGTCTTCTTGATTGATGAGATCGACAAAATGGCATCAGATTATAAAGGGGATCCGGCTAGTGCTATGTTAGAAGTACTGGATCCGGAACAAAATGCACTGTTTTCCGATCACTATTTGGAAGAACCGTATGATTTAAGCAAAGTACTCTTCATTGCGACAGCGAATTATTTAGAAGATATTCCAGCCGCATTAAAAGATCGTTTGGAGATCATTCAGTTATCTTCTTATACTGAATTAGAGAAACTTAATATTGCGAAGACGCATTTGATTCCCAAGCAAATTCAGGAAAACGGTTTAAAATCAAGTCAGTTGAAAATTGATGATGATATGATTTTATATATGATTCGTTATTATACCCGAGAAGCCGGTGTACGACAGTTAGAGCGTACTCTGGCAACAATTTGTCGCAAGAGTGTCTTGGCGATTTTAAAGGATCATAAGCGCTCAATTAAACTCACGAAGAAATTGGTTAATACATGGCTGGGACATGAGATCTTTGAATATGGCAAGCGCGAACAAAAAGATCAGGTCGGTGCCGTTACCGGTTTGGCCTACACGGCGTTTGGCGGCGATGTGTTACAGATTGAAGTTACGCATTTTGACGGCAAAGGGAAGCTGGTCATTACCGGTCAATTGGGCGATGTCATGAAAGAAAGTGCTACCATAGCCTATGACTATGTTCGTGCCAATGCCGCCAAATATAAGATTCAGCCGGAACTCTTTGAAAAGAACGATATTCATATTCACGTACCGGAAGGAGCGGTACCGAAAGATGGACCGAGTGCCGGGGTTACCTTGACCACCGCATTGGTATCCTCGCTAAGCAATACCAAGGTGCGATCGGAAGTAGCCATGACCGGAGAGGTGACGCTGCGCGGCAATGTTTTACCGATCGGCGGATTAAAAGAAAAATCCATGGCAGCTCATCGCTGCGGCATTAAGACGGTCGTGATTCCCAAAGCCAATGTGAAGGATATGGATGATATTCCGGAAGCTGTGAAGAATTCCATTGAGTTTGTGCCGGTGGAAAAAGTGTCACAGGTTTTGGATATCGCCTTGATCAGGGATTAAGTGATGCAGTTTCAAAAAGCGGAACTGATCATCAGTGCCCCTGATCGTCATTCTTGGCCTGACAGCGACTTGCCGGAAATTGTATTGGCCGGAAGATCGAACGTGGGAAAATCCAGTTTTATCAACGCCATAACCGGACGAAAAAAACTGGCTTATGTCGGCAATACTCCGGGGAAAACGCGACTGTTGAATTTCTTCAATCTCGATGATCGCTATATGTTGGTGGATGTACCGGGTTATGGCTTTGCGAGTCTTTCCAAAGCACAGCTGATGCAATTTGCGGATATGATGGAGGATTACTTTGCGCATCGCCGTCAGAAAAAAGGATTGGTGATGTTGGTCGATGCTCGTCATTTGCCCAGTGAGGACGATTTCAGTATGTTAGAGTATGCACGTTATTATCAAATTCCATGCTGTATTGTCGCCACCAAGATTGATAAAGTAAAACCCTCGCAGCTTTCTCATCAAATGAAACAACTGCGTATGGCGTTGGATTTGCGCGATGATGAGGTATTAATTCCGTTTTCCGCACGAACCAAAAAGGGAATTGATGAGGTGTGGAATGCCATACAACCGATTTTGGAAGCCTAAGGCTTCCTTTTTTTGTATCATTAGAAGAAACAGCCGTCACAAGCATGCTTCGTTATGATTGGAAAAGTTTATTGATGATAACACAGATATGTATAAAAACGGAAGGAATCGCATACATATCATT
>CAJUGR010000085.1 GCA_910586285.1 uncultured Erysipelotrichaceae bacterium | reverse complement strand
GATACCCGTATAAGATTTAATCTTTTTCAAGTTCTTTCAGCTCCTTTCGTAAGTTTCTAAAATCGAGTAGGGCGAAATAAATCGCCCTCTCACACCACCGTGCATGCGGTTCCGCACACGGCGGTTCGTTCTAACTTCAAAGTATGTTGTTTTAAATAATAGTCAAGACAGCTGACTAGCCCTTTTTGGGTTAGTTTTTCTTTGCTTATCGCTCTTGATACACAAGTTTTCGTCACTATCCACTGATAGCGATCTCTCATGTATGCTGTCTGCCTTGCTAGGTCTTTTTCTATTCCAAGTTTCTGTAAGCCCCATTGTCTTTTCTTTGGGACTTTCCATTGTTTCCATATAATCGCTCGAATTCTTGTCCTCAGATGGGCGTCTATCCTTCCCATTTGCACTTTCATGTTACTGATTGCGAAGTAGTTTATCCATCCTCGTATCACTTGGTTTAGTTTTCTGATTCTTTCTTCCAGTTTTATTGAATTCTTTCGTATCGTAAGTCGCTTCAGGGTTCTTTTAAATTTCTTTACACTTTCTTCATGGGCTTTCGGTTTCCATATTCCTGTCTTAAAATCACAATAAAATCCTAATCCTAGATATTTTAGATTGCTTGGCTTTGTAATCTTCGTCTTTGTCATATTCACTTTTAGCCCTAGTTTTCTCTCTATCCATGCTATGATGGTTCGCATGACTCGTTTTGCACTGGCTTCACTTCTTAATGCGATTACGCAATCATCTGCGTACCTTGTGAAGTGTAGCCCTCGCTTTTCCAATTCTTTGTCTAATTCATTTAACAGGATATTACTTAGTAACGGTGATAGGTTTCCTCCTTGCGCTGTCCCCTTGTCACTTTTCTCATATTTCCCGTTTTCCATGATTCCCGCTTTCAGATGTTTCCTGATTAACGACTCTGTGTCTCCATCATTGACGATGTTATGCACATAACTCATTAACTTATCTTGCGGTACATTGTCAAAGAACTTTTCTAAGTCGATATCTACGACCCACGCATATCCATCATTGAAATATTCCAATAACTTCAGGATCGCCATCTCACAACTTCTGTTTGGTCGAAATCCATAACTGTATTCAGAAAAATACTCCTCACACTTTGGACTTAATATCTGTACCATTGCCTGTTGGATTACTCTATCCATCACCGTTGGGATTCCCAAGTTTCTTGTTCCTCCACTAGCTTTTGGTATCTTTACCCTTTTTACCGGCTGTGGTCGATATGTCCTGCTTACGATTTGTTCCTTGATACTGACCCAGTTTGCTTTGATGTACTTGTTCAGTTCTTCTACTGTTACCTCATCAATTCCCGCTGCGCCCTTGTTGGCTTTTACCTTTTGGTACGCTTGGTTCATGTTTTCTCTGCTCAGTATCCTGTTCAATAATTCTGACATACTCTGTGCGCTCCTCTCCTTTCCGCTTTCGTATGATTTCTTCCTAGGTTTGTAAGGTCTTGGTTTCATTTACGTTTCCACTGTGCCTTTGTCAGATTCTCATACGAAACATACATTTGTATTGCGCTGTTAAAACGTTCAGTCCTTCAGTATTTCTACCTACTATGACCTCTGCTGACTTCTCATTGTTCGTTGTTACTACTCCTCACTGCACGTCGTTCTACGTCTCGCTATTGAGCCAATGAGATCTCACGGGATAAGCTCTACATCTTTCATCGTTTACTCGCCAGATTTACACATCAAGGTTACGGTTACCTTTTGGACTTTGTTGCTTCATGCCAACTTATCCGCTTGATATGCCTACTTATCTGGTTTCTGTTCGTCAAGTCACGATTTCGCTATGGCTTCTTCTCTCCCATACCTCGCGATATGAAACTTGCCAGTCGCTCTCGAGTTCGTCGGTAACTACGCCTCTTGTGGACTTTCACCACAGATGTAGGGCATGCCCTCATACAAAAAAACACCACGTTTATAACGTGATGTTCTTGTTAATTAGTACATCGGACCTTGTGGCATCATCGGCGCAGCCGGTGCATCCTCTTTCATAGCGGCAACGCCTGCCTCGGTCGTTAAGAACAGCGCCGAAATACTTGCGGCATTCAACAATGCGCTTCTGGTTACTTTGGTCGGATCAATGATACCTTTTTCAAACATATCGCACCAAACACCTAGTTTTGCATCGAAGCCTTCGTTTCCCTCGGCTTTTTTCTGGTGTTCTAAAATATCATCCGCATTGTATCCGGCATTTTCCGCAATCTGAGAAATCGGAGCCAACAATGCGTCCATAACCACCTTAATACCCTTTTGTACATCCACGATATCGGATTTAACGCTGTCTTTTAATTCCATATAGGTGTGTACGAAAGCAGCACCACCACCGATGACAATGCCTTCCGCAACCGCTGCACGAGTCGCATTCAGGGCATCTTCAATCCGCAGTTTCTTTTCCTTCAATTCTGCTTCGGTTGTCGCACCGACTTTAATGATCGCAACACCGTTACTCAATTTACCTAAACGCTCCTGATAGCGTTTCTTATCATAATCACTGGTGCAGTGATCGCGCTGTGCCGAAATTTCATTCACACGCGCTTCGATTGCACTCTTATCTCCGGCACCGCCGATCAATGTCGTATTGTCTTTCGTTACCACAGCTTTTTTCACGGTACCCAAATCGGTAATATCCATATCTTTCAATTCCATCGCCAAATCCTTAGAATAGAATTTAGCATTGGTCAATACGGCAATATCCTGTAACATCTCTTTCTGATTATCACCGAATCCCGGCGCCTTTGTCGCTACGACATTGAAGGTTCCGCGCAGTTTATTCACAATCAAAGTCGAAGTGACTTCATTATCAATATCATCGGCAATGATCAATAACGGTTTGGCTGATTGTACGATTTTTTCCAACAACGGTAAGATTTCTTGAATTGTATTGATTTTCTGATCTGTTACCATTACATAGGCATTTTCCAACTCCACCTGCATTTTTTCCCGATCGGATACCATGTAAGGTGAAACATAGCCTTTGTCATACTGCATACCTTCAACAACTTCCAATTCGGTATCAAAACCTTTGGACTCATCAACGCTGATCACACCGTCGCGACCGACCTTATCCATAGCCTCTGCAATGATATCTCCGACTTCTTTACTGCCGGCAGAAATGGTCGCTACATTGGCAATATCTTCACTGGTTTCCACCTTACGAGACTTTGCCAAAATACTTTCAGCTACTTTTTTACTTGCGGTCTCAATACCTTCCCGCATCAATACCGGATTGGCACCCTTATTTACAGCTTTTAAACCACTGTTAATCATCGAAGCGGCCAAAATGGTTGCGGTTGTCGTACCATCACCGGCAGTATCATTGGTCTTGTTGGCTACCTCATAAACGAGTTTCGCTCCCATATTTTCAAACTTATCTTCCAACTCTACTTCTTTGGCAATCGTTACCCCATCATTGGTGATCAGCGGTGAACCGTATTCTTTTTCCAATACAACATTACGTCCCTTAGGACCTAAGGTAACCCGTACCGCATCAGCCAATTGATTAACGCCGTCTACCATCGCTGATCTCGCATCAGCTCCAAAACGTATTTCTTTACTCATAATGATATCCTCCTTCTTACTCTACTACTGCCAAAATATCTTCATCTTCAATGATGATATAATCTACATCATCCATTTTCACTTTGGTACCGGAATATTCCTTATATACTACCCGATCATCTTCTTTGATCTTGGCCTCACAATCTTTTCCGACAGCCACAACCACCGCTACACTGGGTTTATCCTTTGCGCTTTCGGTCAGGATGATTCCGCTTGCGGTTTTTTTCTCTTCCGCTTCTTTTTTCAGAACTACATTTTTGTTTAAAGGTCTTAGCATCTGTTATTCCTCCTTTAGCACTCTTTTGTTTTAACTGCTAACAATGTATATTATACTCATTTTTAGCACTTTGGCAATAGGATTGCTAAAAGTTTTTCAAGAAATTTTGCCGTACCGATAAATTACGCGACTGCCCGCGTTTATTACTCAATCTTTATGACAATGTCCGGCAGTAGAACAATCATGCCCGCCCTCATGGTGATGATGGCACTGACCCGAAGGTTGATCATGCAGCGCACCGTTGCGATATGCATCAATCGCCACTTCGGCATTGCCGATGGCTCCGCTGATAACGGTGATTTGTGCTTCTTTTAGCGCCTTCCGGGCTCCTTCTCCACACCCTCCGCAGATCAGTACATCCACATCAGCCGCTTTCAGTAAAGAAACCAATGCGCCATGTCCTTGCCCATTACTCGGTAGTAATGATTTTTGTATCATTTGCCCTTCTTCGATATTCGCAATTAAAAAATTTTGACACTTACCGAAATGCTGAAAAACCATACCATTTTCATAAGTTACTGCTAATTTCATTCTGATATCCTCCTAAACTCGTTGATAAAGTAAATTCTCGTTATCCACAATAAAATCTGTCTGCCGTGATAAATATGAACGCATCATGCATTCATTCATGATGATCGGCGTTCGATCATGAATCTTTGCCATTTCATCTTGCGCAGCGCCGGTCACGATCACACATTCTCCCTTATCGTTATAAATACCCGCCAGATAAATCACATCTTCCTTTTCTTTGCGAATATATATTTTACTCTTTTCCTTACCTCGCTTTGTCCATTCATAAAAACCATTGGCAAAAACTGCACAACGCTGATGGAGCCAAGGACGAAACGTCATTTTCTGATCAATGCCTTCCCGACGCGCATTGATTATCAAACGACCTTGATAACCCGTCATCCCCCACACCAAGATATCGGGCCGCAGTTCATCATTTTGACCCTGGTGCAGTGTTAATATCTTCTGACTTGGAAAAATTTCACCTTGACGAAAATCAAACAATTCCAATTGTGTCATCTGACTTTGCCATTGTGATGATGTGTTCTCATCAAATTGAAAGAAATAACGACCGCACATCCTATCACCTCATTTTACCTTTGTGAAACCGGCAGCGATATTCATTTGTGGCTAATGCTTGGTATCTTCTTTCGGATCCGCTTGTTCTTCATCTTTTAAATCTTGATATAGCTTCACAAACCATTCCTCTTGATATCCCATTGCCGCCGCTTGATCATAATACTTCATTGCCTCATCCATATTTTCCAGCTTGGCATAATTCCAACCAATATTCGCAATGAGCCAGCCATCCTTACGGCCCAACTCCTGTGCTTTGAATAAATAATCCAACGCTTCCTGAAATTGTCCGAGGGCACTTACATGCCAAGCCAATTGTGAATAAACCATCGGTTCATCACCGCAAACCTCTAACGATTTACGATAATAGAAAATGGCTTTTTCATAATCACCCAGTTCGGAATAATCCCAAGCGATTTCATTCCATAACCATGAATCATGACGTCCCAGCTTTTCCGTTTTCATTAATATGGCAATCGCTCCGTCAAATATACGTTTTTTACCTAATAGCCATGCCTTAAGAGAATACAGCTCTATAGTGGGACCTTCCGCCTTTTCACAGCGTTTACAATAACCTAACGCCTGATCATACTCACCCAGATTCGCATAAGTCTTCGCATAGTGATATAAGACCCACGGATCCCCTGTCTTAATCTGATTCATGCGATCCAAATATTGCAGCTTATGAATCATATCCTCTTCTTTATGTGCAATCCAAGCCATGTCCTGTAAAATCCAATATGCATCACTTGAATTCTTCTCCAATGCCTTTTCATAGTATGAAAGTGCGATCTGATACTGCTGCTTAGCCGCCTCTTGATCACCGCTGTTCCAATAGGCATCGCCCAGTTCCTCTCTTACTCCCGTATCATCACGTCCTCGCTCTAAACAGCGATTCAGTAAAATGATCGCATCCTTTTCCTTATCCGTGCGATTATAAGCATAAGCAAGCTCATAATCACGCCAATCCACATAGTCTTCATTTTTAACCTTTTCGAGAAACTCCACTTCTTTATCAAAGCGTCTTTTCTGTTTATAAAACATGACCAAATCAAAGATGGAATCATCATCCGGAGCCAGACGGTATACTTTAAGTAAATATTCCTCGGCACTTTTATCATCATCCAAATCGCGGTAAGTAAACGCCGCCTGAGCCAGTATCCAAACATTATCGGGATCATCTAACAGGGCGTTTTCAAAATATTCGATCGCTTTTTTATCATTGCCCTGCCGACGATATGCCCAACCGACCTCACCGTGAATCCATGGCTCGTCATGTCCCATTTCCAATCCCTTTTCTAAATACTTCAGCGCTTCCGCAAACTGATCGGAATGATTATAGGCATACCCCAGCTGTGAATACATCCATGCATCTTCTGGAAAAGTTTGAATTCCCTTCTGCAAATAGGCAATTGCTTCCTGATGACGACCGATATGATTCAATACCCAGCCCATATTGGCAAAATAAAAGCTGTCCTCATAAGCCATCGTTTTATTTTCTTCCAACAATACCCGCGCTTCTTCAAAGCGCTGATCATTCACTAACTCATTAAATTTATCTTTATAGCTCATCATATCTCCTACTCACCTGCCATAGCGATTCATCATACAAGCAAGTTCCTTTCACTTCTGATCGCTGCGTTCTTATTATACAATAAATGTGACAGAAAGAAAATAAAAGCCAACGCAAGACTTAGATATAGTGATCGCATTATCATAATCATATGAAAGCATTCCTTATTGCCAAACAGACTTAATAACGACCTTTAAAGTGCACATAAAGTTTAAGATACTGTCTCACCTAAAAACATCCATCAAGCATCTTAATATCATTTTTCTAAAAAATAACGCAAAAACATCGTTACTTTACAAAGCCGAAAACCTGTAAAAGAGAGCCGCTGATCCATGCGCTGAAAAACAAGATGGCTGCGACCTGCAAGATGCCCTTTTTATCCTTTTCACTTTTCAGCAATACGATAAAGCCCATTCCGGCATTGCTTACCAATCCGGCCATCAGCGATCCGAAGGACAACACATTGTTCATAAACAGAGAAGTAAGCAAGACACTGGCCGCACAATTAGGAATAAAACCGAACAATGCCGCAAACAACGGCTGTAACAGACTTTGATCCAACAACAGTAAGCGAAGCTGTTGTGTTCCGATACCATGAATGAGCCAATGAAACACCAGACTTAATCCAAAAATAAAACTATAAATTTTCAAGGTACGCATAATCGCCTCTTTAAAAAGAGAATGATCATGATGCTGACAAGAATGAATCGACTCAACAGAATCCACCGGTTGCGCGGATGTTTTTTTCCAAGTTAAAAAGTCAACGCCATAACCGACGACTATCGCCAATACCAATTTCACAAAAATGACCTGCCATAAAATAGATGCATGATCCAAAGATGCAATCAACATCGGTATGGCCTCATCACTGGTAGCGATCAAAGCCGCAATCAAAGTCCCCAACGTTACGGTGCGATCCACATAAAGCCCGGCTGCGATCACAGAGAAACCACACTGGGGTATCAAACCCAACAAAGAAGCGAATAACGGCCCCAAGCGGCGTAATCGCAATAATTGGCCTTGATGATCTATTGATCTTTTTCGTTCCCAATAGGCCAAAAAAAGGTATGTGAAAAATAACAGCGGAAGCATCGCTATCGTATCTTTTAATGTATGTTCCAAAGCTTCTCTGCATAAGTCCATCATATTAATACAATATGCCCGCCTTTCCTTTCACAATACCATTTAAAAAGCATTTCTCATAATCATCCCATTCTTAATAAAAGTATCATATGAATAAATAATCATATTTCCCACATATAAGAAAAAGACTCACATGAGTGAGTCAGTAGACCGGCAATGTGCTATCTTCACGCTTC
>CAJUGR010000084.1:6867-8485 GCA_910586285.1 uncultured Erysipelotrichaceae bacterium | reverse complement strand
TTTTGCACGCAGGGGGTCAGCGGTTCGATCCCGCTACGGTCCACCATATAAAAAAACGATCACCTGCCCTAATGGGTAGGTGATTTTTTTCATTGTTTTTCCAGTAAAATGATTAGAAATTCAGGTGATGATGATGAATAAAATTGGTTTAATATGTGAAGGCGGAGGAACCAAAGCAGCTTATACGTGCGGGGTATTACAGTGCTTTTTAGATGAAGGCATTGAATTTCCCTATGCGGCCGGAATCAGTGCCGGGGCAGAAGTGCTGTTGCCATTTGTTTCCAAGCAGCGCGATCGTTTACGTATTACCGGAGTAGATGCGGCTTGTGATCCGGGGGCGATCGGTATCCGACCGCTATTAAAAGAGCGAGGTTTATTCGGTATTCAGTACGTATGTCGTTTTATTGAGGAACACGCACCATTGGATTATGAAGCATTGATTCGTTCCAAAACCGAACTCGATATCGGCTTGTATAATATTGATGAAAATCGGGTCGAATATTTTGATAAAAGCTATTTGGAACCCGTGGAACAGAAACTGATCATTGCGGCCTGTTCGCTGTTTATATTAAACCGTCCGGTAAAATTCCAAAACCATTTGTATATGGATGCCGGATTGGTAGATATGATTCCGATTGAACAAAGCATTCGCCGCGGTATGGAAAAGCATATTTTTATTTCTACCAAAGAGGAAAATTATGTGCGTAAACCAGCAGGTTCTTATCAGATTCACCTCGCAAAATTGATGTACCCGGGAAATTGCAAAATTCGCGAAAATCTGCGCATTCGTCATATCAACTATGCGAAACAATGGCAGATTGTACAGGAACTGGAACAGGAAGGGAAAGCGCTTGTTTTACGTCCCAGTGCCGATTTGGGTGTGACTCGCTATACCCATGAACCGGTTTTGTTAGGGAAATGGTTTGATTTGGGCTATGAAGATACCAAGCAGCGTTTACCTAAAATTCGTTCCTTTATGGAATAATGGTAAGTAAAAGGGCGTGTTTCAGTTTTCCTCTTCATAGGAAAAAATAAAAAAAGACTGGATTTTTTCACGCCCTTGTAGTATCATAATAAAGCAATGCAGGAGTGGTGGAACGGCAGACACGCTGTCTTCAGGCGGCAGTGCGAGCGATCGCGTGAGAGTTCAAATCTCTTCTCCTGCACCAGAGAAGAATCTGCTCGAACTTTTATAGTTAGAGCTTAATGATAAATATCAATTCTAGAAATGGAATTGATTTTTTTTGGTACGCCGGGCATGGCGTAAATCCCGGTGATGAAATTCCACTGTGGGGGTTATCGTAGGCGCCAACCACTAGCTGAAGTACAGGGTAACCATCGTGAGGGGGAATCTGAACAAAAAATAGTAATTTGAAAGTGAGATGGGAATATGTTTAGAATAAAAAAGCATAACGATACGATCATTATAAAAACACCTTTTGAATGTCAAAGGAATAATCTTACTATTCGTGGAACTGAATATAAGCCGGTAGGAACAGATTTACCAATAGCAATAGTTTGTCATGGTTTTATGGCATTTCAAGATACGGGAAAACAGTATGCTATTTAACTTATACTTTCGATTTTTGTGGAGGTAGTGTTATAAAAGGTAAAAGTG
>CAJUGR010000084.1:0-6767 GCA_910586285.1 uncultured Erysipelotrichaceae bacterium | reverse complement strand
CAAGAAAGATTGATAAAATTGCAATAAAAATATTAAAAGAATTTATGACATTATAAAAAGAGCAACTAATAAATTACAGTTTCTAGAAAAGAGCGAAATTTTTTAGAATGGTATTGAAAAGCAAATCATAACTCGTTAAAATATTTGATATTTATCAGTCTACTTTTGTGTAAGAGTTCAAAATAGGCTCTGTAATCGTACTGGTTTGATGATAAACTCGGACTGTTTTCAAATAATGGTTCGAGTTTTTAAATGCATTCAATGTTGATGAACCCGTTTGAGGACTATGAAGGAAAATGCTCTGACAACAATGGCTCAAAATGCGATAATAAGAGTATAAAAGCAAAACAAGGTCAGAAATCTGAAAATGGAAAGAGAGATGTCATATGAAGGAAGAGAAAGTGGGCAAGGGTTTTGAGTTATTTTATGATAAATTATCATATCGAAGAAAATTCATCAGAACACTTTGGATGATCCCCATCGGTATTTTTGTCGGTATCATCATCGCTTACATCGGTATCGGTTTCGTTACTGCGGTATATTGGATTTGGTTTCTCATGGTCGGATGGAAGCAGTTGAAATATAATTATAAGATGCAGAAACAAGAAATGATAAGGTAAAAAAGGACATTAAAATGTAGTCTCGGTAACGATCAAACAAAAATCATTGTTGTGAAAGAAGCTGAGTTTAGAAGATATCGTTTCCTGATCCGTTTATCTTATGGCTGTTTGATGAAAATGGTCTCAAAGAAATCAGAAAAATCGCAAATCATCAGGATCATCCGGAAGAATACTGGCATCATATGCAGGCCATGGATATATATTTTGTGGCATTGCGGATATATCA
This sequence comes from uncultured Erysipelotrichaceae bacterium, assembly GCA_910586285.1. Classification (GTDB taxonomy): domain Bacteria; phylum Bacillota_I; class Bacilli_A; order Erysipelotrichales; family Erysipelotrichaceae; genus C-19. The sequence goes on along the minus strand of CAJUGR010000084.1, from coordinate 5,921 downwards.
ATGAAATGATAAAATGATCAATATTTTTGCGGTTGACCCTGATTTATGTGAAGCTATAAAACAAATCATCATTTCAGTAAGATTAATATGCTTTCTTCACTGTATACGCATTAAGAAAGCATTTACATTTTTGCCAAAAGTAGTAAAAAACTATATGCTTTCCTGTCAAAATGAGGTAAAATAGTAGATGACAGATTAGGAGGCTTTTTCTTATGAATAAGAAAGCAATCGAACAATATTATCAGGGTTATTGCCTGAACGCATATGAGATTTTCGGCGCTCATTTAGCAAACGAAAAAGGAAAAGCGGGGGTGCGATTTACCACTTATGCGCCGCATGCGCAAAAAATTCAGGTGATCGGTTCATTTAATGACTGGTCCTGTGAGGGCGGAGAAATGAAACGGACCGATGAAAAGGGCATTTATTCGGTATTTATTCCCGGTGCTAAGGTGGGAGATATGTACAAATATCGTGTGACGCAATCCACCGGTCGCGTTGTTGATAAAATGGACCCTTACGCATTCCACAGTGAACTGCGCCCTAATACGGCCAGTATCGTTGCCGATTTGGATTTCTCATTATGGAGTGATGAGAAATGGCTGAGTAAGCGAACCAAAAATCTGGATCAACCGTTAAATATTTATGAGGTTCATCTTGGTTCTTGGAAGAAAGATAAAGATGTGGAGTGGATCAATTATCGTGATATCGCCGATGATTTGATCGCCTATTTAAAGGAAATGCACTTTACCCATGTGGAATTTATGCCTTTGTGTGAATATCCGTTTGACGGCTCTTGGGGCTATCAGTGTTCCGGCTATTTCTCGGTCACAAGCCGTTATGGTGATTGTGAGGATTTGGCTTATCTCATCAACGCCCTTCATAAAGCAGGTTTCGGCGTCATTATGGATTTTGTGCCGGTGCATTTTGTAAGAGATGACTTTTCACTATCGTACTTTGACGGCACACCGCTTTATGAATATGAACGTGCCCATGATGCGGATTCACAATGGGGTACGGCCAACTTTAATTTGTGGCGAGAAGAAGTACGCTCCTTCTTGATGTCGGCAGCGGCTTTCTGGTTCGACAAATATCATGTGGATGGTCTGCGAATGGATGCGATTTCCAACATCATTCATTGGCATGGCAATAAGGATTTGGGGGTAAACGAGGGCGCTCTTGACTTTATCCGACGCATGAACTTTCATCTTAACAAACGTTTTGCGGGTGTGATGTTAATCGCCGAGGATTCCAGTGATTTCCCGAATGTGACACGTTCTACCTTGGATCATGGTTTGGGCTTTGACTATAAATGGGATCTGGGCTGGATGAATGACACGTTAAAATATTTGGAGATGGATCCGGTTTATCGTAAATGGCATCATCATCAAGTGACTTTCTCCATGGCTTACTTCTATTCCGAGCGTTTTATCAACGAATTCTCACATGATGAAGTCGTACACGGCAAAAAGACGATCATTGATAAATTGTGGGGAAGCTATGAACAGAAATTCTCACAACTGCGCACCCTTTATATGTATATGTTTACTCATCCCGGTAAGAAACTGAACTTCATGGGCAATGAATTGGCACATTTCCGTGAATGGGATGAGACCAAAGAGAACGACTGGTTCTTATTGACTTATCCGCTTCACGATGCGTTCCATAAATATTTTGCCAGCTTGGGTCAGTTATATAAAAAAGAAAAAGCACTGTATGAAAACGATTATCACTATGAAAGCTTCCGATGGATTGATGCGGATAATGAGGATGAGAACTTATTCAGCTATGTTCGCCGCAGTGAGACAAAGGATATCGTAGTGATCCTGAACTTTTCACCGAATGCGTATGAAAAGCATCGTTTCGGTGTGTTGAGTAGCGGTACTTATCATGAAATTTTGAACAGTGAAAAGGATGAATGGGGCGGTTGTAATTTGACCAATCCAGAAAAGATTAAAACGGAAAAAATTGCGTGCAATAACCTTGATCAAAGCATATGTGTCAATGTGCCACCCTTTGGCGGGGTAATGTTGGAGGTAAGAAAACGCAAAAAGAATACGCAAAAAGCAAAAAAAGGTTAATCAACCATGAGGAAGCAAATGAATCTGCTTCCTTTTTGTTTCATTTTTAAGATCGTTACGTATAATATGAAATGGAGTGGCAAGGATATGAATGTATTGTTTGTTTTTTATTGAAATATTTGGTAAAATATTGCTCATGAGAGGTTAAGGTGATGTTATGAGAAAAGCAACAATGAAGAATAAATTTCAAAATAAAGAAGAATTTAAAGATGAGTACAAACGTCGGATCATTGAGAAATACGGAAGAAGTATTGAACAGGCACATCCTACGGAGAAATTTATGGTGTTGGGTGAAATGATTCGTGATTTTGCGAGTGTGAATTGGAAGTCCAGCAAGGAAGAAATCGCTGCCGGCGGTCAAAAACAGATGTATTACTTTTCCATGGAATTTTTGATGGGACGACTCTTAACAAACAATTTGATGAATCTGGGGATTTACGATATCGTTAAAGAGGGTTTGGCCGAATTAAGTATCGATATTAACGAATTGGAAGATCTGGAGAGTGATGCCGGATTGGGTAACGGCGGTTTGGGTCGTTTGGCTGCTTGTTTTTTGGATTCACTGGCAAGCTTGAATTTGCCGGGACACGGTAATTGTATTCGTTATCAATACGGTTTATTCAAACAGGAAATCATCAATAACGAGCAGGTGGAATTGCCGGATAACTGGCTGAAGTTGGGAAATGTCTGGGAAGTGCGTAAACCAAAGCATGCTGTTGATGTTAAATTCGGCGGTCATGTCGATTTGTGGATGGGAGAAGACGGCAAAGCCATTGTCAATCACATTCCCGAGATGGTGGTGCGCGCCGTTCCTTATGATGTGCCGATCGTAGGTTACAATACAAAATTAACCAATACCTTGCGTTTATGGTCTGCGGAGGTAGCCGATGAGGCTGTCAATTCCGATCGTTTATCAGAGTATGTACAAAGCGTTGAAGAAATCAATCTGAACGTTTATCCGGATGATTCAACGGAACATGGCAAAATGTTGCGTCTGCGTCAACAGTATTTCTTTGTCAGTGCCGGTTTGACCGCTTTATTGCGTTCCCATCTGCGTGTTTATCATACGTTGGATAATTTGGCGGAAAAGGTTTGTGTGCAGTTAAATGATACGCATCCGGTACTATGTATCCCTGAATTGATGCGTTTGATGATGGATGATTATGGATATGGTTGGGATCAGGCATGGGATATTACATGTAAAGTCATGGCGTATACGAACCATACGGTTTTGAGTGAAGCTTTGGAAAAATGGCCGATCTCCTATGTACAAAAACTGTTGCCGAGAATTTATATGATCATTCAGGAAATTGATCAACGCTTTAAGTATTATGTTGGTCATGATTGTAACCACCCGGAATTGGTGGAAGAGGTCGCAATCCTAAAAGACGGACAGGTTCATATGGCAAGTTTAGCCATTGTCGGATCACACAGTGTAAACGGTGTGGCAGCGCTGCACTCCAAGATCTTGGTAGAAGATGTCATGAAACGTTTTGCGATGATTTATCCTAATAAGTTTAATAATAAAACCAACGGTATTACACATCGTCGTTGGCTGTTGTATTCCAATCCTCAGTTAAGCAATCTGTTAACATCCACGATTGGTGATTCATTCAAGAAAGATCCGCAGCATTTGGCGGATTTGATGAAGCATGTGGATGATCCTAAGCTTCAAAATGCTTTCATGGCTGTCAAAGCGGAGCGAAAGAGAATTTTGGCTGATTATATTAAGGAACAAACAGGAATTGAAGTCGATGTGCATTCTATTTTTGATGTACAGGCGAAGCGTCTCCACGCTTATAAGCGCCAACTGTTGAACGTAATGCATATTATTGATCTGTATCAGCGTATGAAACAGGATGAGACATTCAGAATTACTCCGCATACATTTATCTTTGCGGCAAAGGCAGCCCCTTCTTACGTGTTTGCCAAGGAAGTTATTAAGCTGATTCATTGCGTTGCCGATAAGGTAAATAATGACCCGCATATATCATCAATGATGAAGGTGGTATTCTTACCGAATTACGGAGTATCCATGGCTGAAGTTCTGCAAAATGCGGCAGATATTTCCGAACAAATCTCCACAGCGGGTAAAGAAGCCAGCGGTACCGGCAATATGAAATTTATGATGAACGGCGCCTTAACATTAGGTACATTGGATGGTGCCAATGTGGAAATTGTTGAGCGGGTAGGCTTTGAAAATGCAGAAATCTTCGGCTTGCGGGCAGAAGACGTGGCCATGATTCATAACGATAATATGTATAACGCATGGGATAAATACAATCAGAATCCGACATTACAACGTATTCTTTCTTCCCTTTTGGATCGTACGTTCCACGATGATCCCAATGCGTTTAAAACCATTTACAATGAATTGATGTTCAAGAATGATGAGTATCTGTTATTGGCGGATTATGATGCCTATGCTCATGCGCAAGAAAATGCACAAAATCGTTATGGAGATCAAGCCGGTTGGGCACGGATGTGCTTAGTAAATATTGCTCAGAGCGGTTATTTCTCAAGTGATCGGACTATTCGGGAATACGCCGAGGATATCTGGGATATTCATCCGGTGAAGGTCAAGGCGTAATGCGCGTTTAAGAATTAAGGCATGAATCAAAAAAAGGATCGCAGCAACAGCGATCCTTTTTGAGTACATTTAAGCAGAGTGAAGATCAATACCACGCAGAATTTCAATCATGGCGTCATGAAGATCAGGACGATCCAAAGCAAAATCAATCTGGGCTTTCAAAAATCCGATTTTATCACCGACATCATAACGAACACCTTCAAAATCACAGGCGTAAACACTGCGGTCATGAGCGAGACGGGCAATGGCATCGGTCAACTGGATCTCATTTCCGGCACCGGGAGTTTGACTTTCTAAATAGGAAAAGATTGCCGGCTCCAGCACATAGCGTCCCAATACCGCAAGATTACTCGGCGCAGCTTCCGGCTTCGGCTTTTCCACCATGTTAGATACTTTCACAATCCGTTCATTGATTGTTTCATCCACGGCGACAATTCCATATTTATGTACATTTTCGCGAGCAATGCTTTGAACACCTACAACAGAACCTTCATAGCGTTGTGCCGCCTCCATTAGCTGTTGAATCGCGCCCTTTTCACGATTGACCACGATATCATCTCCTAATAAAACCGCAAAGGGTTCATCACCGATAAAGGATTTGGCGCATAGTACCGCATGACCCAATCCCCGGGGATTTTTTTGTCTTACTGAATAGATATTGGCCATATCGGAAATGGCTTTTACTAATTGTAAGCGCTCTTCATCATGACTCTCTATTAATTTTTGTTCCAGTTCAAAATTATGATCAAAATGATTTTCCATACAGGCTTTGGATGAATTGGTCACAATTAGGATTTCCTCTATCCCGCTGTTTACCGCTTCTTCCACGATATACTGTATGGTTGGGACATCAACGATCGGCAGCATCTCTTTAGGCACAGCTTTGGTTGCCGGTAAAAATCGCGTGCCGAATCCGGCTGCAGGTATCACTGCTTTTCTGATTTTCTTCATGGTTCTTCCTCACTTTTTTTACTTACCTTTATTGTATCATATTTAGCGGAAATGAATACCGTTTCTGTTATCTTTTTATGATACATTTTTTAGAATAGAATCATTTTTAATTAATATGATTTATGATAAATCATCACGAAGCAACAGAAAGTCCGCTAAGTGAATCATTTTTATGCTATTGACATTACCACCGAGATAGACAGGGATAGAAACATACCGACCGGTAAGCTGTTAGTTGCTTTTTCCATCCGGTGATTTCCTGAACCTCATCACCCTGCCAGAATCTTCACCATCGGTATATC
>CAJUGR010000083.1:4445-8772 GCA_910586285.1 uncultured Erysipelotrichaceae bacterium | reverse complement strand
CTGATGAAAAAACAAAAAGAGAGTTCAAGACAAAACCATTAAAATCGTGTATAATGATAACGATATGGAAGTGAGATTATGGAACACGAGCGGAAATGGTCTTTTTTGGGCAGAATATCAGTAACAGTCGGATTACTTTTAATTCTTTTTTGTGTGATTGTGATCGAAATGGTTCTGTTTGTCAGCGGCCCGGCCATTCGCTATGATGATAAAATAGCATCCCAAAAAGCCGTAATCATGAAAAACTATGAAAATATCAAAGAGTTGAATCGTCATGTTTTTGCTTATATCATTTATGAAGGGCAAGACGACAAGAACTATTATTGGTTTAATGAAAACGGTGAATTATTGACTTGGCGGGTATTATCCGATCTTGATATGAAAAAAGCCCAACAGGAGGCTTATCGTTTACATAAATTGGAGGATACGGAAGTCTCTGTCGGTTATGGATATGAAAAACCGGTTTATGTTGTGGAAAACGATACCTATGAACTTTATTTGGATATTGATACGTTTGAAACCGTCTATTTTCGTAGGAAAGGAATGGGATCATGGGACAGTGGTGGAACGAGTACTTCGTAAATCGGCGTGATTATATTTTAGATCACTTCGAAGATTTGACGTTAACGTGTGAGGAATGCATGGCGATTTTATTGATTGATTTTATGAATCAGCATAATATCCCGGTATCTCATGGAATTTTAGCGGCAAAAATGAAAATGGAAGCAACACAGATTGATAATCTGTTGGCCAATCTCAGTGCTAAGGGTTATTTGTCAATTACTTATCGTGATAAGAAAGTTGTATTTATGATTGATGGGATTTTTGAGAACCCGCAAAATAAAACAATGGATTTTGATCAATCACTGTTTGATGTATTTGAGCGAGAATTTGCCCGTCCGTTATCACAATTGGAATTACAGCGGATGAGTGAATGGATGGGAAAGTACGATCAACGGCTCATTCTATATGCATTGCGAGAAGCTTTATTGTACGATAAACGCAGTTTTGATTATATTGAACGAATTTTAGCCGAATGGAAAAAACGCAATTTCACCGTTCGCGAATATGAGGAAGGTAAACGATGACAACAGATGAAATATTGGATGAATTAGAACGGCAGTTTCCCAATGCCCATTGTGAACTGCTTCATCGTAACGCATTTGAATTAATCATCGCGGTGGTCTTGTCAGCGCAGACAACTGATGAATCGGTGAATCGGGTAACTCCGGCACTGTTTGAGGCATTTCCCACGCCGGAAGCGATGGCACAGGCTGATCTGGCAGATATTGAGAAATTGATTCGCCGCATTGGTTTGTATCACAATAAAGCACGAAGTATACAGGCTTTATCATGCGCATTGGCAGAAAGAAACGGTGAAGTTCCCAGTTCGATGGAAGAATTGACAGCGCTAGCCGGCGTGGGGCGGAAAACGGCCAATGTTGTTCGCAGTGTTTGGTTTGATATTCCTTCGTTTGCGGTTGATACGCATGTGGAACGTATCGCAAAACGATTGGGGTTGGCCAAGGTGAACGATTCGGTAGAAGCGGTAGAGGAAAAACTGAAGCGAAAAATAAAACGGGCACGTTGGAATCGTGCGCATCACCTGTTTATATTCTTCGGACGCTATCGTTGTACTGCTCGCAATCCACAATGTGATAATTGTGCTTTTGCCGCATTTTGTAAGAAAGATAAGTTAGAGGCTTATAAGATAAAACAAAAAGAAAAATCAAAAGGATCGCTATCATTACTTAGATGATAGATAAAATAAAAGGATTAAGATTGAGCAAGCAAGACTTGGATATCTTAATCTTTTTATGTGATATGGCAACGTATGAAATAGCAATGTTTATGATATGCAGTCTCAATAAATAAAATAATTCATGATCTCGTACATGATCTTATGATCAATAAAAAAGTATAATCAGAGAAACTCTGATTATACTTGATTCGCATTTCGATATCTTAAAATGATTTGATATAGCGATTTGACAGGCTGATAAGCTGTCGGCTCCTGTGTTTTCGGATGACTTTGACAATTACGCACGGCTTCCTGTATCGCATTGATATGATTGTTGACTTCTTCTTGGGTCACGTTGGGATTTGCCAATGCCGACTGCGCATTTTGAATGAGCGTAGCCAAATTATTGACATAGGCCTCCTCATAAAGATTGGTATCTAAGAATGGCTGTGCTCCGGTAATCGTTTGATATAGGGCTTCAACATTCACAGTTTCTTTATGTTGAGGCATCGCTACATCACTGCAAACCTCATTGGATTTCTTACTGTCATGTTCATAAGCATAATAACCGCATACTTGAATGGTTTGTCCGGCGTAATTACCGCTCAAGGTGTAATCATGCGATGCATCATTGGAGGTGAGGGTTTCTGCCGTACCTCCGTTCACCCGAATGTCGGCTTTGTATATCACTCGTCCAAATACGAAAGCCGGATCATAATAGACATTGCCGGTAAATTTGATGCCTAATACATTATATTGTTTTGTGTGGCTGGCTCCTTTGGTCTTGTCACTATCCGGATAGGGGGTGAACTCGATGTGAAGAGTATTTTCCGATCCCTCAACGGCTGAAGCAGTGACAGTGGTGAGATTTTTTAAATCATCTGCGCTCAATGCTTCCAGTTTGGCCTTATCACTGCGAATCATACCGCTGATGATCATGTCGGAAGGCATGCCGGCGCTAGGAGATGCATAAGGATATTTACCTTTGACGTGTGAAATCGTGCTGATTCCTCCCGGATTCTCCACAACTCCCATTTCATATTTTGAGGATACTTTATCAAAGATGGCACGATTGATGCGGCCGGGAATATTTCGATTCAGGACATCATCATTGATATAGTTGTAGCCATTATAGCCTTCCCATGTAGCGACGACATAATTGCCTGAGTAATTGACCATCCATTCATCACGAATGGATCCTTCCGGAATACCATAGTCGACCCCGGCATCTCCCCAGTCGCTCGTTCCGGTTTTACCATATACGGTATAGCCGGCCTGCGGCCATAATTGACTCATAAAGAAGTTGGTGCTGGCGGCAGTGTGCAAAATATCTGACATCAAATAGGCAGCCTGTTTCGATATAGTTTGAATCGGATCCGGCTTGGCAACGATGGTTTCACGCTTGGGATCATCCGGGAACTCAATTTTGGTAATGATATGAGGCTCAATATATTTTCCGTCATTGGCAAAGACGGCATAGGCCGCAGCCAAAGTTTTGGTGGAGGAAGTCATATCACTTCCGCCAATACCGTATTGCAGGTTGAAATGATCCACAACATCTTCATCAAAGCCAAGTTTTCGCATATAGTCTTTGATGTTATCTTCACCCCATTTTTCCTGCAGGCTCAATAGGGATTGGCTGGCAGTAGTATTATAGGAATTGGCAACGGCTTCCGCAAAGGGAACATCACCTTGATATTTGTGATTGGAATTGGCGACGGCACGTCCATCACCATAAATATCAGTCGGGATATCCGCAAAGGTGTGTGAAGTCGCATAACCGAGTACATCGAAGCCCGGCGCATAATCCAAGAGCGGCTTGATCGTTGAACCGGTCTGGTGACGTTCTGTTACTTGATTTTTAGAGGTCGCATCGTCCAAACTGAAGTTGCGTCCCCCGATCATTGCCATGATTTCACCGGTTTTCGTATTGATTAATGTGGTACCGACATCATAATTCTCTTGGTTGGGGAAGGCATATATCGAGCCATCACCTTGGGGAATGCCGTCACTGCTGATGATTTCATCGGCTACCTGCTGAATATCTTTATCGATTGAGGTATGGACGACAGCACTGGTCGTGTATATATCAATGCCGTATTGATCTAAAGCTTCCTTGCGAACCAGATCCAAAATCGTGTCATTGGAATCGCTGTGGAAGAAACGTTCACCGTTTAACTGGAATGCCAATTCGGTATTTTTGGCCAAGCGATATTCGTTTTCACTGATATAGCCGTGATAATACATTTGATAAAGCGTTTCATCACGTCGCTCTTTTGCATACTCGTAGAAGTTAATCCATTTTTGCGATACCTCGCTCCACTGTGTTCCTTTGTAAGGGTTAAACAAGTTAGGGGCGTTTACAACACCGGCCAGGAATGCGCTCTCGGTAAGATTCAGCTGGGAAACATCCTTGCCAAAATAGTACTGGGCACCTTTTTCGATGCCGCGGGCGGTGTATCCGAAATTGACTTTATTCAAATAATTGATAAGAATTTCTTCTTTATTCATGCTGTTTTCTGCTTGCATACTGAGGAAAATTTCCTGAATTTTATATTCGATTTTTTCCCAGGTACTCGCATTCAG
>CAJUGR010000083.1:0-4435 GCA_910586285.1 uncultured Erysipelotrichaceae bacterium | reverse complement strand
TTTTTCTGACATTATCCACCATCTGCATGGTTAAAGTTGAACCGCCTTGACCTAAATCACCGTTGCGCAGATTGTTAAAAGCGGATTTCGCAAAACGCGGTAAGTCAAAGCCGTTATGGGTAAAATAACGGGAATCCTCAATGGCTAAAAAGGCATCGATGGTTACCTGCGGCAGCTGATCATAAGTGATACTTTGGCGATTCTCTAATCCCACTTCGACCAGCACTTCACCATCATTAGAGAGGATCGGTGTACTGTCTTGACTTCGAAACTTATCGACACTCAGCGATTTGGCATCTTTCATCACGCTGGCGATGATAAAGAATACACAAACGCCGCCGATAACGACAAGGGACAGGAAGCAAACCATGATGGAATTCATGATTTTCCGTTTATCCATTTTCGTTTCTTTTTTTGCTTTCGGAGTTGTTTGTCCTTTTGGTTTCTGCGTTTTCTTTTGATTACCGCTTTTGGAAGAAGCGGTTTTCTTTGCGGGTTCTTTCATTTGCAGGTTTCCTCCTTAAAATAAAGCTCATCCACGTTGTCCAAATAGCATAAGCGCGGGGTAAAGCCGCGACGAATGATTGAAGCATTTGCTTTAATCTGTGCGTAGGGGATGGACTTGGTATCGGAATTTTGATAGCGATCAATCATATAAGCGGCATCAACAAGATATGTTTCATCAAAACTGGAGAAACGGATGATGACAAAGCCGATCCCTCCGTGGTACAGCACGCGTTCCAGATGCTTGATCTGGTGCGGATGAATGTTCTTTAATGGGAAGGATGTTTTTGATTTTGTTTCCTTCGCTTCGAAATCAATGGCTTTGCCGCGATAGATGCCGTTATAATCGGTAGTGCTCGGTGTTTTATAATAGGCCTCCGTAATTCTTGCGGCACTGCGGTGCGGATAATCCACTTTCACAATTTGTACCGGTATCGGTTTCTTGTGAATCAAAGCACGTTGTGTTTCCAAATAGTATTCATTGCTTTTATTCAGATCATCTTCCAGCGACATTCCTCGTCCCATATAATTATCCCGGACTTGATGACTGTGCATATTGCTTTTTTGATTCGGATAGCCAATCATATTATCACCTTTTTATATTATATCATATCTGAAAAAAGATAGGTATAAAAACGTCATGGAAAAGCCGGGAAGGAGTGAATTTGTCGTATGGGTGCAGACCTTGCGATATTTTCTTTTTAAAAATCGAAAAAATAAGGATATGGCGATAATTCCCTCTTGCTTTTTTCAACTTTTTTTGAGAAACTATAAATAGAAGGTGAAATGAATGGAGAAACGATTCAAATTAACAGTGGAAGATGTTTTGGAAAAGCAGTTCAACATTGACTTTAAAGGATATGCATCCGGTGAAGTGGATGAATTTCTTGATTTGATTATTTCCGACTATCAGCAGTACAATAAGATGATTGAGGAATTGGGAGATCATCTCCAGAAATATGAGCGGCAGATTAATGCGTTGAAAGCAAAGATCGTCGAGTTGGAAGGAAAGCAGGGAGCGAATACGGCTGAGGTCAATGTCAGCAATGTTGATATTTTAAAACGGTTAACACGGCTGGAAAATGAAGTATTCCGCCGTTAAACTATTCATATAAGTGATGCGGCCGCTGGTGATATCATCAGAGGAAAGTCCATGCTCGCACAAGCTGCGATTGCTTGTAGTGTTTGTGCCGGATGAAACGATAAGTCCGGGCAGAAGTAATTCTGACGGCTGCTTTGTGATCTAAGGTCAATGACGATGATCGCAAGCTGTAAAAGTGCCACAGAGACGAGCTATTCGGGAAACCGGATAGGTGGAACGTTGGTAAACCCCGCAAGCGAGAAACCCAAATTTGGTAGGGGAACTCGAAACCGATGAAAGAACAGGAAATCGGCTTTGGGATTCGTAGGATACGGATAGATAAATGGCTGCACCCTTTAGGGAACAGAACATGGCTTACCTTATATGAAGAAGACAGGGGAAATACTCCTGTTTTTTTATGGAAACAGCGATATTCAAACCGGTTTTATGAACATGTCATAAGCTGTGGTTTTGTACAGTGAATCTGCCTTTTAAGGTTTACATTACGTTCAATGCTTGTTATAATATTATAGATTAGGGAAATATTGGTTTATCGGATGATTTGCGAGGTGTATTATGGACAAAATCGGAAGTTTACTGAAACAAAAACGACTGGAAAAAGGAATGACCATAGAAGAGGTCAGTGAAAAAACACGACTGACGATCAAACATATCAAAGCCATTGAAGAAGGGGATATTTCCTATTTCAAAGATGACTTATCTTATTTACGTTTTTTTCTAAAAGCATACTGTAATGCACTCGATATCGACTTTGATTTGATCAAAGGAGATCTACAAAACAGCATCAGCGATTATACCCTGTCCTTTAGTCGTGAGACGATGATGGAGCATGCGCAGATCGAACAGGGAATTCAGCGTACCAATGAGAATTTAAAACAGCCGGGACAGAAAAAGAGCAAGAAACTCAATATGCAAGGGCTGAAGAATTGGAAGTATAAGCATCGAATCGATATGTCACTGGTTTCATTTTTGGCGATTATTGTTGTTATTCTTATCGGTTTGATTTTTGCCTTTGTGATGTGGTTTCAGGGTAATAAGGGTGCCGGTGATGATGTGACCGAGAATAAACCGCCGGTGGCAACGCCGACGTATTCCAAGGATCCTGAACCAACACCGAATATTACGATTAAGGAACCGGTAGAAGAAAAGAAAGAAATGGCGATTACCAAAACTAGTGAAGACAGCACTCAGGCAATTTATTCAATTGAGAATTTAACTGCGGAAGATGAAATTGATATTGAGATTACTTTTGCGTCTGATTCCAGTTTTCGCGTATTGGTAGATGATAAAGAACTTCCGGATCCGGCACGGGGAATTCAGCCGTATCGTACCGTACTCCACGTACGGGAAAAGGCAGTTCCGAATAAAAAGATTTTATTGGCGTTTGGCTTTATGTTAAATAACAGCGTTAAGATCAACGGAAAACAAGTGGAAATACCACAGGCACTTCTGAGCAAACAGGGAAGTGTATTGATTACATTTAATGTGAAAGGGGAATAGTATGAATTTACCCAATCGACTTTCCTTGGTGCGCATTTGTCTTGTGCCCTTGATTGTTTTGATCTATTTGTTCCCATATGCGCAATTCGGCATTGAGGTGGCAGAACTTCAGTTTGATTTTGTCGCATTGCGCATTACCAATATCATTGTACTGATTTTATTTATCCTCGCTTCGGTTACCGATTTTCTGGATGGTTATATTGCCCGTAAGCATAGTTTAATCACTTCCTTCGGTAAGTTTGTGGATCCGATTGCGGATAAGCTGTTAGTCAATACAATGTTTATTTTATTTGCGGCGAGTGGTACGGTACCGGTATTACCGGTGCTGATTATGATCTGGCGAGATACGATCGTGGATGGGTTGCGTATGAATGCCAGCGAGAAAGGGATTGTTGTCGCTGCCGGTTATATGGGAAAAGTGAAAACCGTTGCTCAGATGATGACGATTATTGTGCTTTTGCTTAATAATCTGCCGTTTGAGTTGGCGCGTTTTCCGATGGGAGAATGGCTTTTGTGGTTCTCCATGTGTGTATCGGTTATCAGCGGTATTTCATATTTTATGCAACTGAAAGATGTCATTATGGAGACGATGTAAGATGGAGGAGTTGCTTGCGCTGTTGAAAGAGCGGGGATTGACGATCGGCAGTTGCGAAAGCTTAACAGCCGGACTGTTCACATCCCAGTTGGCGGCGGTGAGCGGCGCGTCCGCGGTACTGAAGGGCGGTATCGTTACTTATCAGACTGCAGTGAAAGAACAGGTTGTCGGAGTCGATCATCATGTAATTGCGCAAGATGGGGTAATCAGTGCATCCTGTGCGGTGGAAATGGCGCGCAAAGCCAAGGAACTTCTGGCTTGTGACATCTGTGTTTCCTTCACGGGTAATGCAGGACCGGATGTCATGGAAGGGAAACCGGTCGGTCGAGTGTATTGCGCGATTGCCTATCAGGAGAGAGTACATACGTATGAACTGCAGTTAAGCGGATCGCGTAATGAGATTCGCATGCAGGCGGTAATGCGAATGAACGCAGAGTTGATTCGCTTGATTCAGAAATAAAGGAGAGTATCCAGGTGGAAGAAAAGAAAAATAAAAAAAGTGCTGATCAGCGGGAAAATGAAGCCCGTGATGAGGCATTATCAAAAGCGATTAAAGAAATCGAAAAGCAGTATGGCAAAGGCTCTATCATGAAATTAGGAGAGCGGGCGGCAGTGGATATAGACGCCATTTCTTCCGGTTCCATTAAAATTGATGAAGCATTGGGAATCGGCGGATTTCCCAAAGGAAGAATTATTGAAATCTATGGTCCAGAATCCAGCGGTAAGACAACATT
>CAJUGR010000082.1 GCA_910586285.1 uncultured Erysipelotrichaceae bacterium | reverse complement strand
ATTCTTTATATGGTGGACCGTAGCGGGATCGAACCGCTGACCCCCTGCGTGCAAAACAGGTGCTCTCCCAGCTGAGCTAACAGCCCGTGTTTCATGTGTTCATAATATATCATGTTTTCCGATCGCTTGTCAAATGAATTTCACAACGATTGCATTTTTTATGAGTTTATTTTATAATAAGAACGTCAAGACAGGGGTGCTTGTAAAAAAAGCTGAGATAATACCCTTTGACCTGACCTAGGTAATACTAGCGTAGGGAGTCATTCTATGATGCTTTAGATTGGTTCACTTGCGCCTCAATGCGGAGGTGTTTTTATTTTATCACAAAGGAAGACAGTACAAAAAATTACCATGCCGATCATAACGCTGGTACTGACGTTGTTGGTATGGGAACTATGCGTGCGTTGGTTCAACATCAGCCTATACGTTTTGCCTGCGCCAAGTAAGATTATTCTTGCTATCATCGAAAATACGGAAGTGTTATGGATGCACTCGCTTGTCACCTTACAAGAAGCATTGTTGGGGTTGCTTTTTGCAGTCGTTTTGGCTGTGATCATCGCGATCCTGATGGATATGTCGAGCGTATTTCGGCATAGCATTTTTCCTCATTTGGTGGTGACACAAACCGTACCCGTAATGGTATTGGGGCCACTGTTTGCGATCTGGCTTGGCTTTGGAATGGCACCGAAAGTGCTGATGGTAATTTTTATGTGCTTTTTTCCGATTGTGATTGCCTTTGCGGACGCGCTGGCTCAGGTAGATATTCATCAGATCAACCTCTTAAAAAGCTTTGGGGCAAACCGATGGCAGATTTATTGGTATGTGAAAATACCGTCTGCCATGACTGCATTATTCTCCGGTATGAAGGTCGCTGCGACATACTGCATCGGCGGTGCTATTGTCGGAGAATGGTTGAGTGCATCGGCAGGACTTGGCTATTATATGATTCGGGTGAAAAACGGATATATGTTAGACAAGGTTTTTGCCTGTGTGGTGGTAATTATCGCATGGAGCTTGTTGCTGCATTTGCTTTTGACATGGGTGGAGCGCTTAGTATTTCCTTATCAAACCAAACGGAAAGGAAGCACATCATGAAAAGAAAAGCATTATGGATTTTAAGCTTGGCGGTTACTTTGGGATTGACAGGCTGCGGAAGTTCCTCGTCCTCACAGAAAACCGGCAAAAAAGAAGTGACCTTGATTTTGGATTATGTTCCCAATACGAACCATACCGGATTTTACGTGGCACAGGAAAAAGGCTACTTTGCGGATGCAGGCCTGAGTGTGAATATTATTGAACCCGGGGATAATGAAACGAGCGCGACGTTGGTTGCGGTCGGGAAAGGACAATTTGGGGTTAGTTATCAAGAGGATGTGACCTATGCCAGAACGGCAGAGGAACCATTGCCGATTCGCGCTATCGCCACCATAATTCAACATAATACCAGCGGATTTGTGTCTTTAAAATCAGCCGATATTAAATCACCTAAGGACTTTGAAGGGAAAGTATATGCAGGATGGCAGGCGCCCAGTGAAGAAGCGGTTATCCGTGCCGTGATGAAAAAAGCGGGCGGTGACTTTGAAAAACTCACCATGGTAGGAGCTGATGGCAGCGGTTTTGCCTCATTCGGTAAAACTGTGGATTTACAATGGGATTTTGAAGGTTGGGCTGTCATCAAAGGCAGAATGGATGGTTTCGATTTAAATTATTTGCCGCTGCGCGATTTGGATGAGCGATTGGATTACTACACCCCTTTAATTATTACCAATGAAACGATGATACAGGAAGATCCCGAAACGATTAAGGCGTTTTTGACAGCAGTAAAAAAAGGCTATGAAGATGCGATCGCCAATCCCCAAGAGGCGGCCGATATTTTAGCCAAAGTGATTCCCGATACCGATCCGGCGTTCATTCAGGCAAGTCAGGAATATTTGAGTAAAGAATACCAAAGTGATGCACCAAGCTGGGGAATGATGAAGGATGAAGTATGGAATCGCTATACGGATTTTATGGTAGAATACGGTTTGATTGATCACAAAGTGGAAGCAAAAGAACAATATACAAATGAATTCTTGCCACAATAATTTTAATTGTCGACAATGATCGGATAGGAGCGATGTCATGAAGCTGGAGATAAATGATCTTTCCGTTGCCTTTGCGGAAAAAACGGTTCTGGAGGGAGTGAATATACAGGTTGCGGCGGGAGAATTTGTGTCGTTGATTGGTGCCAGCGGTTGTGGGAAGTCAACCTTGTTAAACGTATTGGCAGGAGTGATAGCACCCGATAAAGGTACGTTTTTGGCAGATGGACAACCGATTCATGGTGTATCTCCCTACTTTGCCTATATGCCGCAGGATGACTTACTATTGCCATGGAAAACAATTTTAGATAATGTGACGTTGTATGCTCAGCTTCACCATGATAAAAAAGATGCAATACAAAAGGCGATGTCGGAATTGGCCAACTTTGGTTTAGCGGGATATGAATATGCTTATCCTCAGGAGTTATCGGGTGGAATGCGGCAGCGGGCGGCTTTTCTTAGAACCGCACTTTGCCAAGCCCAGATCATGTTATTGGATGAACCGTTTGGGGCTTTGGATGTCATTACTCGCAATGAAATGCAGGATTGGCTGTTGCGGCTGCGCAGTGAACTGGGGAAGACAACGTTATTAGTAACCCATGATATTGATGAGGCGTTATATTTATCGGATCGCATTCTGGTGTTAGGCGGTCGACCGGCAAGCATCGTGAAAGAGATTGATTTGCGAGGCATCGAAAAATCAAGAGATTGGTTGTTTGCGCAAGGAGCTTTGCACAGGGATATTTTTGCGATATTAAGGGAAGAGAACTATGCTTCATGACGCCCACTTTCATTTGCGGGACAACGATTTGTTCGAGGAGTTAATTAAGCATCGAATTCAAGGCATCGTGAATGCCGAAAGCCCGAAGGAATATGACTGTTTGATACAATACTTATCCCGATATGGCAACGATGATATTCAGATCAGTGCCGGTATCCATCCATGGAAGGCGGATCAGATCACATGGGAAGAAATGGCGCCGATCATGGAGAAGGTGAATTTCATTGGTGAAATAGGGTTAGATAATGTGTGGTGTGAGACAGATATGCAAAAACAGAAGGAAGTATTTGATCGTTCCCTTCATTATGCCTCTTGTGCGCATAAACCGGTGATATTACATCTCAAAGGAATGGAAAAGGAAGCACTTTCGTATATAAGAAAATATGAAAACAAATATCTGGTTCATTGGTATTCCTGCCTCAATTATTTACAGGAGTTTCAGAAATTGGGGTGTTATTTTACGGTCGGACCTTCCATCGGCAAGGAGGAAGCCGTTAATCAGGTGGCGAAGCAAATACCCTTGGATCATTTAATGCTGGAAAGTGATGGCTTGGATGCTTTATCATGGTGTGAAAACAGAGCAGTAAGCGCCAAAGAATATTCGATGTTTTTAAATCGCAGTATCACGGAAATTGCCAGGATTAAGAGATGCGAGGAAGCACAGGTAAAAGAAGCGCTTAACCATACATTCAGGCAGTTTGTATTGTCAGATCCATCAAAAGAATAAATAAGCGCGAACCGGATACATCTTGATTGGTTAAAATGATGATACTCACAAGCGCTTGGCTCTTTATTTGAAAGATGTTATCGCTAAGCAATTCAATATGTGCTTTGGTATGGGGTAAGATTTGTATGATAAGACCAAACTTGCACAATGGATTTGTAATCAATCAGGTAGAATGAAATATCATTATGCAAATCTTATCTTTCCTATATATTATATAAGATCATGCATATACATAATATAAGATTTTAATCAATCGGAATGAAAAACTTAATTCTACTTTGCTCTTTATGTGGAGTTAAGCTTTTCGCTTTAGGTGATGCAATTCCTGAAATTTAGGACTTGTATTCACCTTTTTATTATGATAAAATACTATCACGACCGCGTGGACGTGCGAGGTTGCCGACACACCGATAAGCGTTGTCATGAACGCGTGGGTGACGGGGAATTCGCATCGAGCGAGTCTATCCAGATATAGACGAAAGGAGAAATATTCATGGCAAAAAACAGCGTAAGAATTCGCTTAAAAGCTTATGAACACAGAATCTTGGATGCTTCTGCAGAAAAGATTGTTCAGGCTGCACAATCTCACGGTGCAAAAAAGATTGTTGGACCCGTACCGCTTCCAACTGAAAAACAGGTCGTTACGATCCTGCGTGCGGTACACAAATACAAAGATTCACGTGAGCAATTCGAGATTAGAACGCACAAGCGTTTAATCGAAATCGTCGGACCTACGGCAGAAACGATTGATTCCCTCAGTCGCTTAGAACTGCCCAGCGGTGTCGACATTGAGATCAAGCTTTAGGAGGTGACGACATGAAAGGAATCTTAGGACGCAAGTTAGGGATGACTCAGGTCTTCACTGAAGATGGAGTGTTGATCCCGGTAACAGTAGTTGAAGCGACTCCCAATATCGTTTTACAGAAGAAAAACAATGAAAATGATGGCTATGAGGCAATTCAACTCGGATTTGAGGATGTAAAAGAGCGGCGTGCTACCAAGGCCTGCAAGGGTCATGCGGCAAAAGCCAACACGGCACCGAAGCGCTTTGTCAAAGAAATCAAAGCAGATGAATTGCATGATTTGGAACTTGGCGCTGAAGTAAAAGTGGATATTTTTCAAGCCGGTGACATCGTTGATGTAATCGGAACCAGCAAGGGAAAAGGATACAACGGTACGATTGTTCGTAACAATGCGCATCAGGGTCCGAAAACCCATGGTGGGTCCAAGAACATTCGCCACATCGGTTCCTTGGCAACCAACGGTATTACATCCCGTCAAGGTAAAATCCTGAAAGGCACAATTATGGCCGGACAGGAAGGCGGATATCGCACCACGAACAAAAACCTGCAGGTGGTAAAAGTGGATGCAGACAAAAACTATTTATTGATTAAGGGTAATGTCCCGGGGCCGAAACGCGGCATGGTACTGGTACGCAGCGCCAAGTGTGCGAAAAAGGCAAAACCGGCACCGACATTGATCGATTATAACAGAAGCGAGGAGGAATAACAGATGCCTAACATGGTCGTATTAAACCAAGCGGGTAAGGAGTTACACGAAATTACACTGAACCCCGAAGTATTTGGCATCGAGCCAAATCAGCAAGTAATATTTGACGCTATCGTCATGCAGCGAGCTTCAATGCGTCAGGGAACACATTCTACCAAAGGTCGCAGTGAGGTGCGCGGCGGCGGTCGTAAGCCTTGGCGTCAAAAAGGAACCGGACGGGCTCGTCAGGGTTCCATTCGCGCTGCACAGTGGCGTGGCGGCGGTACGGTGTTCGGACCAAAACCGCGCAAGTACGGTTATCGTCTAAACAAGAAAGTGCGTCGTTTGGCGCTGAAATCTGTATTAAGTGAAAAAGTTGCAGAAAACAGCATGATCGTAATTGATAAATTCGATATGGCACAGCCAAAAACAAAGGCTTTTGTGGAAATTATTAATGCGATTTCAGCCGGTAACAAAGCACTGTTTGTCGTTGCGCCGGATGAAGATTTTGATAACGCATTCAAATCAATGCGCAACATTCCGTCGATGATGATGTTGACAGCAGAAGGAATCAACGTATACGATATCGTGAATGCGAACAAAATCGTCTTTACGGAAGCGGCGGTAAAACGCGTTGAGGAGGCATTGGGAAATGAATAACTATAAGGATGTCATTATTCGTCCGATCATCACGGAAAAAACGATGCGATATATGGATGAAAACAACGTTGTCACTTTCGAAGTGAAAAAGGGTACCAATAAGATTCATATCAGACAGGCGGTAGAAAACATCTTCCATGTTGATGTGGAAAAAGTCAATGTTATGAATATCTGTCCGAAGAAAAAACGCATGGGACGTTATGTCGGCAAGACAAAAGCGATTCGCAAAGCTTATGTCAAGATTAAAGAAGGACAGGATATCGATTTGTTTGGTGAAGCAGAAACCAAATAATATCAGGGAGAAGAACGCTATTTCCTGAATAAATAATGCGTAAGGAGGATACAAATGGCAATTAAGAAATATAAGCCGACCACACCGGGACGTCGTGGGATGACAAGTTTAACGTATGAAGAAATCACCACAGACAGACCGGAGAAAAGCTTGTTGGCACCGCTGAAAAGTAAGGGCGGACGCAACAATAACGGTCGCATCACGACCCGTCATCAGGGCGGCGGACATAAACGTGCATATCGAATCATTGATTTTAAACGTAATAAAGACGGTATTCCCGCAAAGGTAGCGACGATCGAATACGATCCCAACCGTTCTGCGAATATTGCATTACTGCATTATGTGGATGGCGAAAAACGCTACATTATCGCACCGAAGGATTTAAAAGTCGGTATGATTGTGACATCCGGCAAGGGTAGCGATATCAAAGTGGGCAATGCGTTGGAATTGCGTGATATTCCGGAAGGTACTTTCGTTCACAACGTTGAATTGAAACCGGGTAAAGGTGGTCAGATGGCTCGTTCTGCGGGTACATCGGCACAGATTCTCGGTATTGAAGAGAAATATGTTACCTTACGTTTGGCTTCCGGCGAAGTTCGTAAAGTTTTGAGCAACTGTCGTGCTACGATCGGCGTTGTCGGTAATGAAGACCACAGCTTGGTCAATTACGGTAAAGCCGGACGTAATCGTTGGCGCGGTATTCGTCCTACGGTTCGCGGTTCCGTTATGAACCCGAACGATCACCCGCACGGTGGTGGTGAAGGACGTACCCCGGTCGGACGGAAATCCCCGATGACCCCTTGGGGTAAAAAAGCTATGGGCGTAAAAACCCGCAAGGCGAAAAAAGCGTCTACGAAGTTAATCGTGCGCCGTCGCAACGGTAAATAGACAAAGGAGGAAATGATAAAATGAGTCGTAGTTTGAAAAAAGGCCCATTCTGTGATGACCACTTGATGAAAAAAGTGGAAGCATTGAATGCGTCCGGTAAAAAAGAAGTGATCAAAACCTGGTCCCGTCGATCCACAATCTTCCCAAGCTTTGTCGAACATACATTTGCGGTTTACAACGGTAAAGAACATTTGCCGGTATATGTGACGGAAGACATGGTCGGACACAAATTAGGTGAATTCGTACCGACCCGCAAATATGCGGTACACGGTGACGATGATAAAAAAGCGAAACGCTAGGAGGAGTAGGAAATGGAAGTAAAAGCTACATCAAAAACATTGCGTATCCCACCTAGAAAAGCTCGCTTAGTGCTTGACTTGATCCGTGGGAAAGACGCGGAAGAAGCAGCCGCAATCTTAAAATTCACACCGAATGTTGCGGCAGAAGCCATCGCCAAAGTGTTAAAGTCTGCGGTAAGCAATGCCGTAAACAATAACGAGATGGATGAAGAAAAATTATACGTGAAAGCATGTTATGCCAATGAAGGAATTACCTTGAAGCGCTTCATGCCACGTGCCAAAGGATCCGCAAGTGCGATCCACAAACGCACCAGCCACATTACCGTTGTGGTTGATGAGCGTGATTAAGGAGGTAGCCCATGGGACAGAAAGTAAGCCCGATCGGTATGCGTGTCGGTATCATTCGTGACTGGGAGTCAAGATGGTATGCCGATAAAGATTATGCCGATTTACTGTTAGAAGACGTAAAAATTCGTGAATTCATTGCTAAGGAATGCAAGGGTGCATCCGTAAGCCGCATTGAAATCGAACGTTCCAAAAACCGTGTGGAAATCATGATCCGTACCGCTCGTCCCGGTGTGATTATCGGTACCAACGGTGAGAATATCGAGAATCTGAAAAAGAAAATCGAAAAGATGACCAAGAAAAACGTATATGTTAAAGTATTGGAAATTGCCAACCCTGATTTGGATGCACGCTTGGTTGCGCGCAGTATTGCAGATCAGTTGGAACAACGTGCAAGTTTCCGTACTTGTCAGAAGAAAGCCATTCAGCGTACGATGCGTGCCGGTGCCAAAGGCATTAAGACGTGTGTTTCCGGACGTTTGGGTGGTGCCGATATGGCTCGTACCGAAGGTTATTCCGAAGGTGTGGTTCCGCTGCATACGCTGCGTGCGGACATCGACTATGCTTCCGAAGAAGCACATACCACATATGGTCGCCTTGGGGTAAAGGTTTGGATTTGCCGTGGTGAAGTATTGCCGGGTCAGATGGTAACTGAACCGGAAGCACCGAAAAATCCGATGGGTGATCGCCGCCGCCGTAACGGCCGTGGCAACCGCAACGATCGCGGTAACCGCAATCACCGCAATACTGCTTCAAAAGCAGAAGGAACGAAGACGGAAGGAGGAAACTAATCTATGTTAATGCCAAAAAGAACAAAATATAGACGTCCTCACCGTTTAAGCTATGAAGGACGTTCCAAAGCCGGCCGCGAAGTCAATTTCGGTGAATTCGGCTTGATGGCCGACAGCGGTGCTTATGTCAGCAACCGTCAGATTGAGGCAGCCCGTGTTGCGATGACTCGTTACATGAAGCGTGGCGGCCAAGTATGGATTCGTATCTTCCCGCATTTGGCTATCACCAAAAAACCGTTGGAAGTTCGTATGGGTTCCGGTAAAGGCGCTCCCGAAGGATGGGTAGCTGTTGTAAAGCCGGGACGCGTTATGTTTGAAATCGGCGGAGTCAGTGAAGAAATCGCCCGTGAGGCATTCCGTCTGGCTTCTCATAAATTACCGGTGAAAACAAAGTTTGTTAGAAAAGGAGATCAGTAATTATGACAGCGAAAGAGATCAGAGAAAAAAGCAATACCGAATTACAACAA
>CAJUGR010000081.1 GCA_910586285.1 uncultured Erysipelotrichaceae bacterium | reverse complement strand
AAAGAATGATACCATAAAAGCAGTATAACCCCAAGATCTGTATAGCCAAAAAGCACAAGAGCCACAAGTAATTGCGGATATCTTTTATCTTTCAAGTTATTTTGAATACGCTTTTTTTCATATGGATAATGTTGTATAGAAAGAGTAAAGCATTGTGATTTCATTAATGGTTGACGCATAATATTATATAGCGTATAATATTATAAAAGGAAGGTGGTTTGATGCCGTTTTCACTAAGTGCTTCCATGTTGGATGCTTGTGTGTTGGCCGTTCTTTTGGAGAAACCGGCATACGGATATAAACTAACGCAGGAAGTAAAAAACGTTTTACAGGTTTCGGAATCAACATTGTATCCGGTACTGCGTCGTTTGACCCGCGAAGGTTTTCTTTCTACATATGATGAGGAACACACGGGGCGTAATCGCCGCTATTATCAATTGACCGATAAAGGTAGGGAACAATACGCTTATTATGTAGAGGAATGGGAAGGATTTCGAAATCGTATCGATCAAATGTTGATAAAGAGAGGGATTGACAATGAATCGTGAAGAATATATCAATGAATTAAAAAAGCGAATGAGTGGAATGAGTGAAACAGAAATTGCGGATGCCGTGGCATATTGCGAGGAATATTTTGATGAGGCAATGGATGATGAAAAGGCTGCGGCGGATCTGGGAACACCGGCCAAATTTGCAGCGCAGTTAAAAGCGGAATCCGCAATACGGCAGACCAATAATGTGGTATTGTCTGATCAGAAACCACAATCAATGATGAAGGCTATCGTCATGATTATGGCAGGAATCTTTGCCTTGCCTATTGCCGTACCGTTGCTTTTTGTTGCTTTTGCCCTCATGCTTACATTTTCTTTATTGTTCTTCATTCTTATCATTACCGGTATCATTCTGATTGCGGTATGCGCTTATGTCGTCATCATTTCTGTGGTCGGTGTGTGGTTTCATGCACAGGGTATCGGTGATATTTTATGCAGTGTCGGATTAGCGCTGATTTTTCTGGGAGTGGGAATTGTGGCAGTTCTGGTTACCAAATTAATGGTAAAAAAACTGTTGCCGTACATTGTACAACGGTTATCGCAATTCTATCACCGTCATAAAGAAGGAGGCAAACAAAATGAGTTCGAATAGACTATGGATGCGTGCGGCTTTATTGAGCGTGCTGGCAGGTGCGATGCTGGTCGGTATCGGCATCGGTTTGGGTGGTACTTATTATGACGGATATGGCATTCATCTGGGAATGCATGAAGAAAACGACTACCATTCAATAGAATTACAGGCGTTCAGCGATTTGGATGTGGATTTAGAATACGGTGATATTCAAATCCAGCAAGGGGACGAATGGCGTTTAATTGCGGAGAATTTGCCGGAAGATCAATATCATCTTGAACAAACTGACGATAAGCTAACCTTAAAAACGTACCAAGACTCAAACTTTTCTTTGATTCATTTGGGAATTATGGAATCACCGGCTCACGTTACGCTCATTGTCCCCAAAGATTGCGAATTGTCACAAGTAACGATTCATTCTGCGCTGGGTGATGTGGAACTGGAAGATTTTAAGGCGGATACGGTGGATGTCGAACAGGCAATGGGTGATATCCGTATATCGGATGTATGGACTGAAACAATGAATTTAGAACAGGCAATGGGTGATGTGACTTATGATGGAGAACATCCCGGAAATTTGAATGTTGATAATGCTATGGGAGATATTGAAGTAATTATTGAAGATTCAAAAGATCAATATCGCTATGAATGCACAACAGCGATGGGATCGATAAAAGCCGCAGGTCAAAAAGAAGGCGGTCCTTCCGCTAAACTCCAAGCCGGTTCTGCCGATGCGCCATATCACTTGCGTTTGGACAATGACATGGGAGATATTGAATTGGAGTTTGAAAATGATTGGGATTGATAACCTTTGTGCTTGCGGTATTGCGGAATGGAACAAAACCAATGAGTGTTCCGATTTGAAAAATTGGTATATTGATGAGGAACAGCGCCAACACGTTGAAGTTCAGACAGATAAAATAATGAAGGAAATATTACCGTTTTGGCGGGCATTTCCCAACACACCGCGTTCCCAAAAACGATGGCGTCAAAAGGGATTAAAAGCGATCGATTCATGGATGAATCAAGGAGATCTACCGTTATTTAAAGAAATGAACCGAGAGGTTGCGGAACTGTTTCGTGAGATTACCTTTTCCTTTTTGCGTGATGTCAGAAGTTTTGATCGTCAATTATCGCTGGCAGATACGATGCAGGCATTGCGTAATGTCTGGATTATCGCGATTTTACAATGCTTATTTAAGAAGCAGATCGGTTATCATCCGGCAATGTTTGCTTATAGTATGTTGTATCCGTATACTGATAATTTTCTTGATGATGAGCATTACTCTGCCGCGGATAAAAATGCATTCAATGATTGGTTGGACGCACGATTGCGCGGTATTGGCGGTCATCCTCGCAATGATCACGAAGTAAAAATCGACCGTTTGGTTGGGATGATTGAGCGACAGTTTCCTCGCGAGACATATCCGTTAGTTTATGAATCTTTGTATGAAATACAGTCGGCGCAGATTGCGTCACTGCGACAACAGGATGGAATGCGGATATGCACCACGGATGAATTGTTGGCTATTTCATATCGCAAAGGCGGAACCTCCGTGGTAGCGGACGGCGCTTTGATCGATGGTATGCTCAATGAGAAAGAACTGTCATTCTGTATGAAATACGGCTTTATGTTACAGCTGGGCGATGATATTCAGGATGCCCATATTGATGGGAAACACCATCATCAAACATTGGCTTCGATGTATTCGGAAGTACACTATGATGTGTTTATTCGCAAACTGCTTCAATACGTAGAGGACATATGTACAGAATTCAAGACCTACGCAGATCCGACATTGGTGAATTTCGTGGCAGAGAATTGTCGCTATCTGATTTTTGCCTCTCTTTTACAGCATGATGCGGTAGCGATATCCCCCATCTTGAAGCGTGAAGTACAGCAGTGTCTGCCGGTTTCTCAAGGATTTATTGATGATAAAAAAGCGCTATGGCCTTATTCATATACTGAGGAAGAATGGTGGGCGCGCTTGGATGTTTTATTGCAGTAACTGCATCATCTTTTATCACCTATTTCAATAAGTTCTCTTTTGTTTCATGTGGAGAGATTATTATTATGTATGTTAAAAAGAGGGCAGTAAGCTCAAAGAAGGTCCGTATTGTGGAAATGGGAGAGTAGGCATTGAGATTTAGATCCTGTCATTATCGGTATTGATCACTTTCTTTAACAATTCTTCTCGTTGATTTAGTGATGGATCATCAACGACGATCCGGTACAGCTTATTTAACCATTCTCCAATCTGTTTGCCTTGATAGCCGAGTGCTATCAGATCATTGCCGCTGACTGCCAAATCTGCACGCTTTAACATACTATCTTCCTTTTTCATGTTTTCTAACAACCGTTGACAAGCAGTATTGGCAGCTAGCTTTTTGGCCGCGTATACATTGTTTTTAGCACAGTCATCCGCATATTGAACTTGCAGTATTGAATGTGCAAGTTCATAATCGACATTCAGTTTGGCAAGGAGGCGACGAAGCATTTTCACTTTCGGGCTTAGTGGATAATCATGAAAAGCGATCAATGCTGCTACCCGATCAATCAGCTTATTGGAATACTTCATTTCCTGTAATGCAACAATCGCAATCTCAGCACTGATCTTTGCGTGTCCGTAAAAATGTGCTTGGTGATTTTCATCAAATGATTTACATTGTGCCTTACCAAAATCATGGAAAATAATTGCCAGCTTTTCGCACAGGCCCATTCCTTCGCTATGATCCAAGGCGATATCCGTATGTGTAAACACATCATAAATATGCCAAGGATTCTCTTGGGTCAGCGATTCAATCATTGATATCTGCGGTATGATATAAGGCAACACCCCAACATCATGTAAGCTTCGTAATAATTGCTTGGCATCACTCAAAAGCATCCGATTCCATTCATCACGGATTCGTTCTTTGGAAATATGCGTTAACAGCGATGCCTTTTTTTTTATTGCTTCAATACACATAAAATCCATAGAAAAATGCAGTTCAAAGGAAAAGCGCAGCGCTCGCAAGATGCGCAAAGCATCTTCTTCCATTCGTTCTTCACCGACACCGACACACCGTATGATTTGATCCTTGAGATCTTTCTGTCCGTCATAGGGATCCACAAGACCATGATCCGGGTGATAAGCCATAGCGTTAATGGTAAAATCACGACGGCTTAAATCACTAATCAGATCTTTCGTGAATACGACATGATCAGGACGGCGATGTTTCACATATGCCGGTTCTAAGCGATAGGTCGTCACTTCCATGGCTTCGCTCTGATAAAGAATTGTTAAGGTGCCATGTTGCTTACCGGTAGCGATAACCTTGCACGATGTGTTCTCTAAAAATCGCATCATTTCATCCGGAGTGGCATTGGTCGTAAAATCATAATCATGTACCGGGCGATCTAAAAGCATATCCCGGACGCATCCGCCGACCAGAAATAATTCATAGCCGCTTGCTTGAAATTGATGAAACAGCCATAAAACTTGATTTGGCAAAGGAAAATTCATGAGAACTCACTCCTTTATCATACAAGGGAAAAATGCCGCAGAAATTAATTTGACATCAATCGCCTTTCATTCTCATAATCAAAACAGTGATTGTTTTCCGTTCGCTCTTATTATATAATGTTTCAAAGCATTGGAAAAGCATAAATGTAATAGGTAAAAAAAACATGCGATTCCCCAATAACATCGTCACAGAGCAGAGATAAGCGAGGGATTTACAATGATAAAAGCAGTGATTTTTGATATGGATGGGGTATTGATTGACAGTGAGCCGGCCAATTTGGAAAGAATTCGCATTTATTTTAGAATCCATGGACATTTCGCAAGCAAAGATTTGCTTCATTCTTTGGTAGGCAGAAGCAATCGCGATACATGGGAAGTGATTCAGAAAGCATGGGGAGGCAATATCACCTTTGATGAATATTATCAGGCGTTTCATGCCTATTGTGAAGAACATCCGCTGTGTTATCCGGATTTGTTGTTTTCAGACGTGAAAGATTTATTGATCTGGCTGAAAGAAGAGGGTTATTTGCTCGGGGTAGCGTCCAGTTCTCCACTGCCGCTGGTTCAAAAGGTATTGCGGGATTGTCAGATTGAGCAATACTTTGATGCATTGGTGAGCGGAATGGATTGTCATCACAGTAAACCGGATCCTGAAATCTATCTTCGTACCGCAAAACAGTTGGAAATTGCCTGTGAAGACTGTGTAGCGATCGAGGATTCTCAAGCCGGTATCGCAGCGGCTCATGGTGCCCATATGAAAGTGATTGTGAAAATGGATGAACGTTTTGGAGCCCATAGCGATGACGGCGATGCTAAGGTATATCAATTAGCAGAAATTAAAGATCTGATAAAACAGTGGGATTGATGTGCATATCCTCCGGCGGTATGTCACATACCGTTATCATTTTTTCATACAGCGGATGCATAAAACGCAGCTGCCATGCATGTAGGGCACAGCGTTTTATTTGCGTGTTAGGACTGCCATACAGGGGATCGGAAAGAATCGGATGATGAGCATCCGCAAGATGCACGCGAATCTGATGAGTTCTTCCGGTTTTCAATAAGCATTTTACCAAAGTGATGTTGTCCCTTAGTAATAGTGGGATCACTTCGGTATGCGCCGACATCCCGGTTTTGGAAACGCGCATTTTTTTTGCATCATGACGATCTCGTCCAATCGCCTTGGTAATGGTCAGCGGTGCTGTGATTTGACCCAACACCCAGGCAAGATAAATGCGCTCAATTTTTTTCTGTTTCAGTTGTTCATCAAAATACCCTTGGAAAAAAGGCATTTTACAATAAAACACCAAGCCGCTGGTTTCATAATCCAGACGGTGAATCGATCGTATCGGCGTACGAATCTGATGTGCATCGTAATAGGCCTGTATACAATTATGTAGCGTATCGGCACAGTGGACACCATCACTATGTACCAACATCTTGGGCGGCTTACTGACGATCAGACACAACTCATCCTCATAACATACCGTGATTTCCTTAAAACACGGTGTGATGGAAGGAATGTCATCCGGTAGTGGGGCTATCTGCAGGCGGGAATGGGGAGGAAGTAACGTATTTTGGGTGATAATTTGATGATTCACCGTGACACATTTTTGGCAGTAATAGCGGTAACGTGACTTTCGTGATACCTGAAAATATTGGAAAATATCATCACTGTTTTGTTCATGAAGTATATCAAACGTTAAAATGTGACTTCGCTCCTGATAAGATATCTTAAAATCCTTCATAATGATCCTGCTTTCCGTTTACTTATATGATAAAGGATTTAGCTAAAATCTTCAACGCTTCTTTTAAAATACAGCTCATAAAGGGAAACCACATCACTTGTGGAAGATCTCATACGATGTGGCATACTCCGAATAAAACATATGTCAGTAATCCTGATATGATGGCCTGCAAGATACGAAAACAAAGGTAAGGAAAATAACGCAAATATGTTGCTTCACTAAAGCACATGACCTGCATGTGAACACAGAACCCTCCAAACGAAAGCAACATGCTGATTCCGATCAAACGATTCACAAGCGGTATTTCTAATACTGCCAACTGCATCGTTCCACTGGAAAATTCGGCGATAATTCGTAAGGGCATTTGAGCCCATGCAGGCAAGAACTGTAATAAAATTGAGGTGATACTCATACATAGCATCAAATAACCGCCCATCATATACAATGTTTTTCCACTTTCCATCATCGCATTGCCCAGTGTTTGAATCCCTGAAGGGCGCTTAACCGCGATTGCATGATCAACGTGTATTTTCTGCTTACGGGTGAGTGCCAACAATATCCATCCGCTAAACCATTGAATTCCAAATAGCAAAATGCCGATGGACACGCTGTGAAACAGCACACTGCCTACCGTTAAAACCACAAACCCGGGTGTTGCAAAAGAACAGGTATCAATCAATCGTTGTCCTTCTTTTTGATCAAAATGATGATTACTCACCGCCTCATTAATGAAAGCAGCACCGGCGGGAAAACCAAGAAACATCAAAGCCACCAAGTAGGGAAAACTCTGTTCGTTCATTCGAAACAAACGGGAAAATAGCAGCGCAAACGGCTTGGCCAGCCAATCAAATGCGCCAAGCGAAAACATCACCTTCACCATCACCATCACACAAAACAGCGATGGTACCAGAGTTTCAAACCATAATGTCAGCGCTTTGGCACTCTGCTCGTAATTCAAACTGCCATAGCGCAATAACGCGATAAAAAGAATACTCAAGCATATCGTAAGTAATCGTTTTTGCATCCCATCACCCATATACAACATATGAATTGAAACGAAAATTCATGTAATCATCTTTCAACTATTCGGCATATATGATAAAATAACTGACTGTACGAGGTGAATATAATGATGCGTTTTTTAGTCAAACACCTGATTCCTAACTATGAAGATATCCACGATGCTAAGATAAGAACAAAGTATGGAAACTTAACCAGCTTTGTCGGCATCTTAGCAAACTTGGTATTGTTTCTTGGCAAGTTTTTAATCGGTACGCTTGCCAATAGTGTATCCATTACGGCTGATGCGGTAAACAATCTGTCCGATGCCGGCAGTTCCATGATTTCGTTGATCAGTTTTAAATTATCCAATCGTCCTGCGGATGAAGAACATCCTTTCGGTCACGCCCGATATGAATACATTGCCAGCATGATTGTCGGCATCTTAATTTTATTTCTGGGCATCGAATTGGTACAAAACTCATTGGATAAAATCATCCATCCTCAGACCATAGCATTTTCATTGTTATCAATTGGGATTCTGATCGCATCAATTCTGGTTAAATTTTGGATGTATGCCTACAATCGTTATTATGGAAAACAATTAAACAGTTCGGTGATGAGTGCTACGGCAGCCGATTCCCTTTCCGATTGTATGGCAACCGCAGCCGTTCTGGCATCTACTTGCATTTCTCCCTTGATTCATTTCAATTTGGATGGGTATATGGGGGTGCTGGTCGCGATCTTCATCATCACTGCCGGAATTAAAATTGTCAAAGAAACATTGAACTCTTTATTGGGGGCATCTCCCAGTCGTGAGGAAGTAATGGAAATTGTGGATTTGATTAAAAGCCATGAAGGTGTTTTAGGCATCCATGATCTCATGATCCATGATTACGGTCCTAATAATCGCTTTGCCTCAGTTCATGTGGAAGTGTCCGCAAAAGAGGATATCTTCATCAGTCATGATATGATTGATAATATTGAGCGGGAAATCCATGAAAAACTTCAAATTCAAATGGTTATCCACATGGATCCGATTGATGTGGATGATGAAGAAACCAATACCATGCGTGAAACAATGAAGAATATTGTAACTTCTATTGATCCTTCTTTATCTATCCACGATTTCCGGATGGTGAAAGGTAATACGCATACGAATCTGATCTTTGATTGTCTTGTGCCATATCAGATAAAACTCACCACAAACCAGATAATGGATCAGATTAATGAACAACTCAATACTTTGGATCAAACCTATTATGTGGTGGTGACATTTGATCATGCATTTACCAGTGAAATTAAAAAATAGCGTTTTTACATCTTCTGATTGTGTGAATATGATCATTCAAACAGTCAGAATAAGAACGAAAAATTTATTGGCATACGAATTTCATCAAGAAAAAATTTTAGGTACGAATCAAACGCAGAAAGAAGTATTCCGGTAAATGGAAGTAAGATACAATGGTTTTGCGCAATGCGGGTGGAATTA
>CAJUGR010000080.1 GCA_910586285.1 uncultured Erysipelotrichaceae bacterium | reverse complement strand
TGATATTTACAATAATGCATTTGCGAAAACGATATCCGGCAGTATATTCATATTTTTCAATACGATTTTGAATTGAAATGAAAAATGATTGAATTTTAAAAAAGAATCGTGTATACTTACTGCTGTAAAGCTTTGATCGGGATTAGTACGGACAGAGTACCTTTTATCAGGGATAGATGATCATCGACTGGAAGTCATCTTTAAAAGGCCTGACGGAAATTCACCCGGGAGTGGGACTAATCATCTCCCGTCTTCATGGCGGTTATCCATGAATTAGGAAATTAAGTGTGTCGTTGGACAAAACAGGATGGTACCGCGCAGTGATGCGTTCCTGTGACTGACGGCATTTTTATTTGTCATGATGGAGGAAAGGAAGGTTATGATGAAAAATTTAACGGAAATTCGTGATGAGGCATTGGAAAAAATCGCTGCTTGCGCCGACAATAATGCCTTAAATCAACTGCGGATTTTGTATTTGGGTAAGAAAGGACCGATCCAAGAAGTGATGAAAACAATGAAGGATCTGTTGAAGGAAGAGCGTCCTGCGTTCGGTGCCCAAATCAATGAAATCAAAAGGGAGATTTCGGTACAGATTGAAGAGCGTCATGCGATTTTAGAAACAAAGGAAATGAATGAGACGATGGAACAGGAAAAATTGGATATTACACTATCCGGTTATCATCCGCAGAGTGCCAATATGCATCCGTTGATGTTGGTACAACAAGAATTGGAGGATGTGTTTATCGGTTTGGGCTATCAAGTAGCGGAGGGTCCGGAAGTGGAATGTGATTTATACAACTTTGAGCGAGCCAACATTCCTAAGGATCATCCGGCACGGGATATGCAAGATACTTTCTTTATCAATGTGGAGGAATTGTTAAGAACGCATACAACAGCGGTACAGATGCGTCAATTAGAACAATATCACAATGCCGGTGAGGAACTGATCAAGGTGATCTGTCCCGGTAAAGTTTATCGCCGTGATGATGATGATGCCACCCATTCTCATCAGTTTATGCAGTGTGAGGGTTTGGTTATCGGTAAGGATATTAAGTTATCCGATTTAAAAGGGACGCTGTTGTTTATGGCAAAAAAGATGTTTGGAGAAAACAGAGTGATTCGCTTTCGCCCCAGTTACTTTCAATTTACTGAGCCAAGTGTGGAAGTGGATGTTTCTTGTCATATCTGTGGTGGTAAAGGTTGTAATGTATGTAAGGGTACCGGATGGATTGAAGTATTGGGAGCCGGCATGGTACATCCCAATGTCTTGAAAATGGCCGGCTATGATCCCGAACAGGTGAGCGGCTTTGCCTTTGGCGTGGGAATTGAGCGAATTGCTATGTTAAAATACGGTATTGATGATATTCGCTCATTCTATACGAATGATCTGCGCTTTTTGAAGCAGTTCAGTCGGTTTGAATAAGGAGGATCGTCAGACTATGCTGATTAGTAAAAAATGGTTAAATCAATATATGGATATTCGTGATTACAGCATCGAAACGATTGCAGAAAAAATCACGGCGGCCGGTTTGGAGGTCGAAGGTATAATCAAAATGAGTCAGGGCAGTAATCTTGTCATTGGAAAGGTGCTAACGTGTGAAGATCATCCTGACAGCGATCATTTGCATTTGTGTAAAGTGGATGTTGGTAATGAGATACTTTCGATTGTCTGCGGCGCGCCGAATGTCGCAGCAGGACAAAAGGTCATTGTCGCCAAAGTCGGGGCACAATTACCGGGTGGTGAAATTAAGGACAGCGTGATTCGCGGACAGGAATCGTGCGGTATGATCTGTTCATTGATGGAATTGGGAGTGGATCCCCACACGTTGAGTGAAGAAAGTAAAAACGGGATTGAAGTATTGCCGGAAACAGCACCGATCGGGGATGAAAACCCGCTTGGCTATTTGGGCTTGGATGATGAGATTCTTGATGTCGGCTTAACTCCGAATCGTAATGACTGTATGGCTGCTTGGTCGATGGCGATGGAAGTCGGAGCAATTTTGAATTTACCGGTGACCCTGCCTGATTGTGAAGGAGCGGCGATGCGCAAGGATACCTCCACAACCTTGAAGGTAACGAGTGAAACGGAAAAATGTCCGCTGTTTATCGGTAAAGTCATCAATCATGTAAAGATAAAGGAAAGTCCTAAGTGGATGCAGGAGCGCTTAGCAGCCGCAGGGGTAAAATCGATTAATAATGTTGTCGATATTTCCAATATTGTTATGTTAGAGACTGGTCAGCCGATGCACTTTTATGATAAAGATGCACTGCCCAGTTTGGAAATCACGGTAAAGGATCAGCTTTCGACAACGTATACCGCTTTGGATGGTGTCACATATGCGATTGAACCGCAGGATATCATGATTAC
Source organism: uncultured Erysipelotrichaceae bacterium (assembly GCA_910586285.1). Classification (GTDB taxonomy): domain Bacteria; phylum Bacillota_I; class Bacilli_A; order Erysipelotrichales; family Erysipelotrichaceae; genus C-19. The sequence continues at coordinate 6,523 of CAJUGR010000080.1, read as the reverse complement.
CAATCAGGGAAAACCGATTGGTATTGCCGGTGTTATGGGAGGCAATGATTCAAAAATTGAAGATACAACATCGGCGATTGTTTTAGAAGCGGCCATATTCCATCATGTGTCGATTCGTAATACGGCTCGTCGCTTGAACTTGAATACCGATGCGAGTGTTCGCTATCAAAAGGGAATTGAACCGTTGGCTACTTATAAGGCAATGGATCGGGCAGTATCACTGTTAATGGAATATGCAGATGCACAGGAATTGGAAGAAACGGTTATCTATGGTTCTCATCATTACGAACCGCTTTCTTTTTCGATCAGTTTAAAGCGAATCAATCATTTATTGGGTACAGATTTTGCACTGGAGGAAGTTATGGACGTCTTGCAACGCTTGGCTCTTCAACCTTGTCAGGACGGGGATCAGATTATTGTTAAGATTCCCAGCTACCGTCAAGATCTCAACATCGAGGCAGATATTGCCGAAGAGGTGATTCGTATCATTGGGTATGATCGCTTACCGTCTACGCTGCCGACAATGCCGGCTACCATGGGTACCTTGGATGCTCGCCAACAACTGCGTCGTCATCTGCGCAGTAGCTTGGTTCATAACGGTTATCAAGAAGCAATTACATATACTTTGGTCAGCGATGCATTGACAAAGGATGCGGTAATGCCGTTATCGGCTCCCATCACTTTGGCAGCACCGATGAGCGAAGATCGCAAATGGATTCGTACTTCTGTTCTGCCTTCTTTATTGGGCAGTGTTGCCTATAATCAAAAGCGTTCCCATAAAGATCTTGCGGTCTTTGAATTGTCTAATGTATACGGACAGAACCAAATGCAGGAGCGGCTGGCAATCGCTATGAGCGGTTCACTGCAAAAAAGCCGGTGGCAAAAAATTGATATTAAAGCGGATTTTTATTCGATGAAAGGAATTCTGGAAGTTCTGCTGGAACAAAACGGTTTTTCCGGCAAGCGAATTGTAGTGAAAGAAAATACGATCGATACGCAGATGTTCCATCCGTATCAATCCGCATGTCTCTATTTAGGCAAGGATTTGTTCGCGATTTTCGGTACCATTCATCCGGTTGCGGCCAAACGTTATGAAGTCAATGATATCGTGATGGCAGAATGCAATTTGGAAGTGCTGTTAAAGAACAAGGCTTCTAAGGTGAAATATACGCCGTTGTCCAAATATCCCAGTGTCACCCAGGACTTAGCCTTTGTGGTTCAAAGCGATGTGCCGGTGGGAGATATCATTTCCTGTATTGAGCGCCATGGTAAATGGGAGAAGGAAAATGTCATTCAAAGTGTTGAAGTTTTCGATGTTTATACCGGATCGCATATGGAAAAAGGAACTAAGTCGATTGCGCTGTCTGTAACATTCCAATCCGCAACGCATACGCTGAGTGAAAAGGAAATTAACGGTTTGCGCAATGAACTCCTTACAGCATTAAAGGATGATGTCAACGCTCAGCTTCGCTCATAAGTAAAATAAAAAAATGTCGTTTCCTCACGGATACGGCATTTTTTTTAATATAACGAATTACAGATATTGTACCATAATCAAGATGATGCCCATGATCGTCAAGACGATGCCAGTCGCGCGATTTAACGTTTCCGGTTTCGCTTTATTGGCGAAACGTGCAGCGATTAAAGCCCATAACAGAGTGAAGAAGACGCATAAGGACAAGGTGACAAGATCCGGTTGACCGCCGATGGTAAAATGTGACAGCGCACCGGTCAGCGCCGTAAAACTCATGATAAAGACACTGGTTCCTATGGCAGTTTTCAATTCATAACCCAATACGGTAGTCAGAATCAGCAGCATCATCAATCCGCCTCCGGCTCCGATAAAGCCACAGATGAATCCGATTGCCATTCCACAAAGTAAGGATTGGATCAAACGCTTTTTGGGATTGGTCTGCGCCATCGCTTCTTTGGTGGTCATCACCGGCTTTGCGATGAATTTAATTCCCAACAGTAAGGTCATGAACATGGAAAAGCCGCCCATGGTTGCGGAGGGAAGCAGGGAAGCAATATAGCTGCCGATCATGGTAAAACAAAGGACACTGATCATCATTACCAAACCGTTTTTGATATCAATATTTTTATGTTTTGCATAGGTAGCAGCAGAAACGGCACTGGCCAGCACATCACTGGCCAGCGCGATTCCCACAGCCATATAAGGATCCATGTTGAGCATGGTGATGAGCATCGGAGAAATGACGGCCGCAGCGCTCATACCGGCAAATCCGGTTCCCAATCCGGCACCCATACCGGCAAAAAAACAGACGATGACTGTGAACATAAACACCCCTTCTTTCTGTGATTCCTTCCGTTTCTTTTAAAACCTCAATCTTTTCGGTAATCATTAACATATACAAATTACGGATTGCTACACCAAAAGTCATAGATGATATCAGCAAGTTCTTTTGGATTATCAATATTTACCTCATGAGAAGAATCTTTTACAATTTTCATTTTACTTTCGCTAATGTTCCTGCTTAATAATTTAGCGCTTTCCAAATTTACTTTATCTTTAGCACCACATAAAATCAGACTTTTACATGTTACAGTATCTAAATCTTTTGTAATGTCAAGATGACCCATTGAATTCACCAAATCAATAAAATCTTTTTTGGAGCATCCCGTTTTCGTAAAAGAATGTTTCGGCATGATATGAAAGATAAGACTTTGAATATGAAAGAGTGCCTTTGGTATTTTATAGGGTGTTCCTATTAAAACAATAGAATTTACTTTTTGGGGATTCGCTTTTACAAAATCCAGTGTTAGTAATCCACCTAACGATAGTCCACATAAATTAAGCTTATCTCTTTGTCCGTTACAAAAATCGCTAAAAGCATGATATATCGTAGTATATTCTTTTGCAAGATTGCCGGTCATCTCAAATAAATCGGGACATATAGCATCGATTCCTTTTTCTTTTAAATACTTATCGGTTTCGTTCCAACTTTGGTTATTTTGTCCTAATCCGTGTATAAGAATATTTTTCATTTTTCTCCTCCGCATGTAACAGGGTATCTGATAAAGTCATTACTGTTCAAATATAGCTGATTATAAGAAACTTTAAAACTTTATGAGGGCTATATCGGATTGAAAACGAGATGCTTGATGAAAGAAAAGTTTTAAATGATTTTCCATATACCAGATAGAGGTGCGATAGCTCAGCGATTGATTATCTTTGGTCACATAATGAACCATATATGTGTTGTTATCAATATGTGTATATTCAAAGTTATAAATATCAATTCTTCGATCTTCTGTAAATTCAATGAGGGAAGAGATGGTTTGCTTTTTATCAAAGAAACATCCGCTTTTTCCGCATTCTTTGAAATGGTCATGAATAATTTCTTCCAACCATTTTCTGTCACTCATATATTTAAATTGAAAAAGTTTCTTTTCTAAACTCAAAATTTGATCTTTCATCATTTCTTATCTCGCTTTCCAATTCATTACTGATGACGGGAATCATTATATCATGAAAAGGGCAGATCTTCTATAATAAGGTGATTTATAGATGTTAATTGCGGATTGATTCTATCCATATTTTTAGCTAGTAAAGCTTTTTATATCTTACTTTGTAATTGCCTGTTTAAAAATGAAAACTCATTTTTAAAGTATTACCGAGCATATTTAAATTCATGGTTGAATGTTGTCTTGATGAAATAATATTCTTCAGATGAGGATATAAACTTTAATATTTTCTTTAATAATAGATATTTATGATATTGGTTAAGTCTGCGGTGCTGCTTCTGCGGCGTCATTATTGTTGTTTTGATCAGACTGCGTGGATTTTTCAGTTTTATCAGAAGCAGGTTTCGCAGTCTCTTGATGTACCAAACGATATACTAACATCTGCGGTGGGGAAAACAAGCGCATATCCATAGTGGAGGTACCCAAACCATTACTGACATGTAAAACCGTATTGCCGACGGTGTATTTGCCATGATTGTACTTTTCGGCTCCTTCATCGCTCGACATGGAGCCTAACAGTGGCAGGTTGATTTGTGATGCGTGAGAATGGGCAGCTAACATCAGATCGATATGATCTTTTGGCAGATTTTCCATCAAGATCGTATCGGGACAATGAGCAACTAAGATATTGAATTGATCAGCGGTGACATTGGAAAAGGCACTTTCCAAATCAATGGTACCGTTAACCAAAGCATCTAGTCCGATGAGGGTTACGCTTGCTTGGGTTTGGTTACGTAAACGAATGGCTGTATTTTCTAATAATTCAAAATCACTGGTACGCAAAATATCAAGCACCATGTTGTAGACATTTTCATCCGCATTATCCTGTTCACCCAATACTGCAAATTTCCCTAACGGCGCATCAATGGTTTTTAACAGTTGTGCAACTTCCTGTTTGGTCGCATCGTTGGGAACATAGGTGAGTGGCATATCAAAAATATCACCGCCAAAGATGACAATATCGGGGTGAACTTCATTGATGGTTTTGATCATTTTGGTGAAACGCTCTTTATCCATGAAATGATTGTATTCCAGATCGGCGATAAAAGCGATCTGAACATCATTGAGATCAGCGGGGATTTTGGGACTGGCAATCGTCTGATAATTGACCGTCAATCGTTCTACGGTAATAAATATGGAATAAAAGAAAACACCCGCCATCACTAAAGCAACCAATAATAATGCCGATACGGTTTTCATTAATCTTCTTACCATGAAATTATCCACCTCAAATTCTTTTTTTATTTTAACATAAACAGGGTAGAAAGAAAATGTATAAATCAAAAAAGAAGCGAGCTTGCGCTTCTTTTACTGTTGTGGTTTGTCGGCCGCTTTGCGAGTGACATGATTCATCGTCGCAGGGGATGATTTTGTCGCCTTTATATTTGCATCGCTGTGTCGAAGATGGCTGTTCTGCATTTGTTCCATGGCCTTCTTGGAATTCAAAATGACTGGAATGACGATCGGATTGCGATGGGTTTTATGATATAGGAACGGTTCTAAGGTGCCGCGAACGGTATTTTTTAATTCTGAGAATGTCGTTCGCTGAACCATTTTTTCCTTTAAGGCATTGTATACCAACTGTTCTGCTTCTTTAATCAAACCTTGGCTGTCCTTTATAAAGACAAAGCCGCGGGATACGATCACCGGTTTACAGAGAATTTTGTTTTCTTTAGAATCAATCGCAAGTATGACTGCCACCAAACCGTTATTGGCCAGAATATTGCGATCCTTTAAGACCGCTGTCGATACACCGCTGATGTCATTACCATCAACATAAATATCATCAGCCTGAATGCGCGTAGCGGAAGGGAAGACTTTGCCGCCTCGCATAATCAATACATCACCGTTGGCACAAGTGAAAATATTCTCTGCCGGGATTCCGGTTTCCATGGCCGTTTCCATGTGCTGTTTCAACATTTTATATTCGCCGTGTATCGGCATGAAATATTGAGGCTTAATAAGCTGAAGCATCAGCTTTTGTTCCTCTTGTGACGCATGACCGGTGGTATGCAGATTGGTCAATACCGATTTGGTCAATACATCGGCACCGGCTCTAAATAATTTATTTACCACATGATTGACACTTGCTCCGTTGCCGGGAATCGGCGAAGAGGAGAAGACAACAGTATCATCCGGAATCAGCTTGATATAGCGATGAGTACCGGAGGCTATGCGGGATAACGCTGCTAACGGTTCTCCTTGACTGCCGGTACATACGATACAGACTTTATTTGACGGTACATTGTTCAATTGATCGGGAGTGATAAAATGCTGCTCACCGATTTTAATCGTTCCCAATTTTCGACCGATGGTAACGACATTTTCCATACTGCGACCAAAGATGATGACCTTGCGCCCACATTTCACGGCGGCTTCCAGAATCTGAGCTACGCGATGCACATTAGAGGCAAACGTGGCGACAATTAAGCGTCCTTTTGTCTTGCGCATAATATCAAAGATCTCTGATGCGACTTTCTTTTCTGAAATTGAGAAGTCTTCGACCCCGGAATTGGTGGAATCACTCATCAACAGTGTGACCCCGACCTGACCGATATATGCCATGATTTGATAATCCGCATTGGTGCCGACCGGGGTTAGATCGAATTTAAAGTCGCCGGTGTGTACAACCCGTCCGTTGGGGGTGTTAATTAAAATTCCCAATGAATCCGGTATGGAATGGACAGTGTTGAAGAATCCGCAGGTAAAATGTTCCATTTTTACGCTGGATTTGCTGTTGATTTCATGAATGCGTACCATTCTCAACATTTTGCGCTCTTCTAATTTCTTATTAATAAGAGAGATTGCGAAACGCGGTGCATAAATGTCGTTAATGGCAACACTTTTTAACAGAAACGGAATTCCTCCGATATGATCCTCATGACCGTGGGTAATAATTAAAACTTTTTTCTTTGCCTTGTTTTTTACCAGATGGCTGTAATCCGGTATGACATAGTCAACTCCGAGTAAATTATCCTCAGGAAAACGAACACCGGAATCCACAATGAGGATTTCATTCTCGTGTTCGAAGCAGTAC
>CAJUGR010000079.1 GCA_910586285.1 uncultured Erysipelotrichaceae bacterium | reverse complement strand
CATCCAATACCGTTTTACACGCCTTGACGATATCCATCAAACTAGAATGAATGCATCCTGCGATTTCTTCATCCGTGATCGTCACAGATATCGGCAAGCCGGTGGTCAAATCCCGACCGCTGACTTTCATCGTCTTAGGATCCTCTTCATCCACCTTGGCACAGCCAATTTCCATTTTGATCTTCTCTGCACTCATTTCTCCGATGGAAAGCTTTTTCTCCAAGCGCATATAATCCGTGATATTTTTGTTAAGGCGATTACCTGCAACCTTAATCGATGCGGAACAAACGATATCTCCCAATGAAATCACCGCCACGTCCGTAGTTCCTCCACCAATATCTAATACAAAACTTGCCATCGGCTGTCCGATATCCAGATCGGCTCCTACTGCCGCTACTTTCGGCTCTTCTTCAATATATACTTTTTTGGCTCCCGCATGATAAGCACAATCGCGGATGGCATTGCGCTCCACTCCGGTGATATTAGTAGGACAACAGATTAAAATTTCATTGCGGCTGAACATTTTCTTTAACTCACATTTCTTAAAAAAATGAGCCAACATCATATCGGTAGCTTCATAATCCGCTACCACACCGTCTTTCAACGGATAAATTGTTTTCAACTTTCCCGGTGTCTTACCGACCATCGCCTTGGCTTGTGTACCGGCTGCAATACATTTTTGTGAGTCCAAATCTACTGTAATGACACTCGGCTCATTGACGATGACTCCTTCATTATCTACACATATTAATAAATTGGTCGTACCCAGGTCAATTCCTATTTTCTTTACCATGGCGCTCTCCTTTATCTTTTTTATCATGTTTGCCGTTCGCACCAATATTATAACACTTACCCTTCGACAATGTGTATGCTTTTTCCAACTTTTTCTTTGCTTTACGACAACTTTCACCATGCTTCGTGATATACATTTCAATGAAAGAAAAAGCTCTAAGATTTAGAGCTTATTTGAGAGTTACTTTAATTTCGGTGGATGCATCAATGGTCGTACCTGCTGCCACGCTTTGACTCTTCACACTGCCGCTACCGCTGCTTTGAATAGGAATACCGCTGATTGCCGCAAATTGTTGGACATCCTTTAGTACCCATCCGCGCATATCCGGCATCGTGATATTCGCTCCATCCGTCAGTAAGAATATATTCTGCTTGGTCGCAAACATACTCTGTGCTTGCGGATACTGTTTCACAATACTGGAACCATCTCCGATTACAACCTTGTTCACCCGATAGGGCTTTAACTTTTCATTGGCATAGTCTAAGGAATGATTCACCAATGAAGGCATTTCATATTCCTGCCAATTAGCAGAGGAGGAATCACCGTTTCCGGACGCAACGGCCCCACTGACCCCGGTCGCGATTAAAGCCTGACGAAAAGCACTCTGATAGGGGCCTCCGGTATAAGTCATATAATCAGGACTTTCAAACACATAATACATCAAGACCTTTGGGTCATCATAAGGAGCGGCTCCCAGGAATGAATTGACATACATATCACTTGTGTACTGACCGTTGCTGGCGATTTCACTCGTACCGGTCTTACCGATGACTTCCACATCATCCATATGATAACGATTATAGGCACCGCCCATTTTGGGATCATTGACTACCTGATTCATTAAATCTCTCATCTTATCAGCCGTTTCTTTGGAAATCGGAGTACCGACAACCTCCGGACTGTATTCTTCTATAACATCACCGTTATAGCTATTGACAATGCGGTCAATAAAGTAAGGCTTCATCATCTTACCATCATTTAATAAAGCGGTATATGCCTGAACAATCTGCATAGCAGTCACACTGGAGCCCTGACCGAATCCGGTTGTCAGTTTCTCAATCGGATAGGTAAAGTTCTTTACTCCGGTAGCCTCATTGCTTACACCGACCATATTCACCCGCTGAAAGAAATGAAAACGATCCAAATATTCTTCAAAAACATTGGTCGGCAAATATTTTGTCAACATTTCACTGATTCCGACATTACTGGAACGGGCAAAGCCTTCCTCAAACGTGATAGTACCATAGTTTCGACCCAAAGCATCATAGATGACCTCTTCGGATTCCGCCTTGGAAGAAGCACGATAAGCCTGTCCGTTATTGTCAATTCCCATAAAGAACTGACCGCTTTGGTAAGTCTTTCCTTCCGGATAATGACCCGAGTCAATCGCTGCCGCATAAGTAATCGCCTTCATAATCGAACCCGGTTCATATTCGGAATCACAAGGAAAATTACGATATTCTTTAATATCGCGCTCATTCAGATCAAAAGTCGGATAGGAAGCATAACCGAGGATACGGCCTGTTTCCACTTCCATAACGATCGCCCAAGCACGCTGAGCTTTAAAATCCTTCATGGTCGCTTCCATACATTTTTCCAATGCGACCTGAACATTTCGATCAATCGTCAAATAAACATCGTTGCCGTTGACTGCCTCTGACGTCACATATTTTGAGCCGGGCAATACGGTACCACTGGCACTGGAATTATAGCGTTCCTCTCCATCCTGCCCCTTTAAATATTCATCCAGCATACTTTCCACACCCATTTTACCCACCACGCGCTGTTCCTCTTCATCGTATTGTGCATAACCGATCAAATACGACGCAAACTTGCCGTTGGGGTAAAACCGCTGACTGGACTTGGTAAATTCAATCCCCGGTAATTCTAAAGCATCAATCGCTTCTTTCTGTGCTGTACTTAAATTCTTTCCTTTCAGACCGAATTCCGTCTGATACATATTATTCGCCTGTGCGATTTCAAAATATTCCATCATTTCATCGACACTCATATTCACCATCGGCGCCAATTTTTCTGATATGAGTTTTGCATCGCTCACATATTCCGGCACATCGCCGATTCCTGTATGCGAAGGATCCAATATCGCATAAATGGTATACGTATCCACATCTTGAGCAATGATTTCTTTATTTCGATCATAGATCATTCCGCGACTGGCGGTAATCAACTTTTTCTCTGCCGAATTGCTGTAATCGGTAACGACAACCCCGCTGCGTAAATGGGTTTTGGTAATCATAGTATATAAAACATTCATTAATACCAAACACGTAACGATGATACAAATCATCATGATGGTCGTTAACGTCCGATTGGCTCGTTTTGGATTCATGTGAGTATTCACCTCGCTTTTTTATTATATCATAAATGTATCAGTTAGAAAAAAGGAAACATTTGTTTCCTTCCTCATAAGAATTCATTTGCTTACATTTACTTATTGGCGGACAATATTTTTACATTTGACTGATTGGCCTTAATGCCGTCTTTTTCTGCAATGCTTGCGATGTAATCGTAGTTTGACATTTCTTTCACTATGTTTTCCAAATTTGTCACCTTTGCCTGAAGATCATTACGATCTGCTTCGATTGTCGCAACCTGAGTGGAAAGCATATAATTATATGCCTTAACAAAAGTCATAGTACCCAAATAAAACACAAAGGAAAAGAAGAAGCATAGTGATGCTAATGCCTGAATACGTATTTTTCTTTTCTTTTTTACTGTTTTTGCCATATTTTCATATCCTTTCCAAGACCCGCAATTTCGCTGAATGCGCGCGGTGATTTTGATTTTGCTCTTCCATGCCTGCCACAATTGCTTTTTTGGTGATAATCCGATAGGGCGCCTGTGGCAGATCTTTGGCCAATACCGGTATTCGCTTATCAATATTAGGAGTGCTGCTCACTTGCACAAAGGTGTGCTTGACGATGCGATCTTCCAATGAATGAAAGGAAATCACACAGAATCGTCCGCCCGGTTTCAATAAAGACAATCCATCCTCCAACACTTTTGTCAACTCGCCCATTTCATCGTTGACCGCAATGCGTATCGCCTGAAATACACGTTTTGCCGGATGGCCTTTTTTACGTAATTCACGCTGAGGCAATGCCTGTTTGATCACATCCACCAATTCCCATGTGGTGTTGATCGCCGTCTGTTTTCGCTGACGCTCGATCGCTCGGGCAATCACACGGGCAAATTTTTCATCCCCATAACGATAAAAAATATCGCTGAGTTGATCCGCATCCCATTGATTCACCACTTCCCAAGCGCTCAATGACTGACCTTGATCCATTCGCATATCCAAGCGTGCATCAAATCGATAGGAAAAGCCGCGCTGTGCTTCATCAAATTGTGGTGATGATACGCCCAAATCCAACAAAATACCGTCGACTTCATTGATATGATACGCTTCCATCATCGCTTTCATCTGTGAGAAATTCGCATGAATGAGCGTAAACGCATCGGATATTTTTCGCAATCGCGCTTCGGATAACGCAATGGCTTCCTGATCACGATCAAACGCATACAGATGGCCATCGGCTAATTTCGCTAATATCGCTGCACTGTGACCGCCTCGTCCCAACGTACCGTCAATATAAATGCCGTTTTCTTTGATCTGAAGCGCATCAATGCACTCCTTTAACAACACACTGGTATGCGTCATAACATGAAGTCCGTCAGGTTTTCGGCAATATCTTCAAAGCTTTCATTGGCTTCTTCATCCACCGACTCCCATTTTTCCTTGGCCCATATTTCAATATGATTGGCGGCACCGATAATACGGCATTCTTTCGTAATTTGAGCCAATGTAATCAGAGAACTTGGCAATAGCACCCGACCCTGATTGTCGATTTCACACTCTGCCGCCTTGCTTGTCATCATTCGGACAAACATCCGGGCATCTTTTTTGGTAGAAGGCAACTTTAAAAGCTGATCATAGATGATATCCCATTGGCTTTTGGTATAACCGTTGAGACAGCCGTCAAGACCACGGGTGACAATGATTCTAGAATCCAATTCCTCGCGAAATTTAGCCGGAATGATAATACGCCCTTTTTTATCAATATTGTGTGCGTATTCACCCATGAACATGACTTTCACCTCCACTTTCCTCCACTTCGTGCTACTTTCTACCACTATTATAGCGTTTTTAGGGTTATTTGTATATAAAAAATTTACTTTTTTATTTCACAAATTCTTGCCACGATCTACATTGTTTTATGATATCTCTATAAACCGATTCGCTAATGACAAAAAAATGCAGATTATTACCCTTATCTCACTTATCTTGTATAATAACATTCAATATCGTTGCCTCGTGTTTTATGGTGACCCGCTGTAATTTTTTATGGTTTCCTAAGCTTAGAACACCCATAAGAAAAGACCATGCTCCGCATGATCCTCTTTATATTTGGCGTAATGCTGCTACCGTCATGGTTTTCTCAGCGGTATGAGCATCCTTCTTTTTGACAATTTTTGCCGGCATTCCTGCAACGAGCATATTAGGCGCAACATCATCAATGACAATCGCCCCGGCTGCGATGATCGCACCACGTCCGATATGAATCCCCTCAATCACCACCGCATTGGCCCCGATCATTACATCATCTTCGACAATGACCGACTCGGCACTGGGTGGCTCAATCACTCCGGCCAATACTGCACCGGCTCCGATATGGCATCGCTTGCCCACGATTGCCCGACCGCCGATCACCGCTCCCATATCAATCATTGTTTCCTCGCCGATCTTGGCCCCTACATTAATGATTGCCCCCATCATAATGATGGCGCCTGTGCCGATTTGAACGGGCGAACGAATTATCGCACCCGGTTCAATCCGCGCCATAACATCTTTGAGATCAAGCAGCGGCAATGCGGAATTGCGGCAGGAAATTTCCCATTCACACTCGATGATTTCCTCACGATGTGCCGTTAGCACCGGTTCAATATCCGCATAATCACCGATCACGATCATATCACCGCCACAACCAAACACTTTCGCATGAGGAAAGGTAAGCGGCGTGCGGCATTTCAAATACACCTTTGCCGGTGTTTTTTTCTCAGCTCCCGCAATTTGCGTGATGATTTCCTGTGCATCCATTCAATTTCCTCCGATCATCTGTTCTATCGTATAAAATCCATTTCCCTGATTTAGAAGCCAACGTGCTGCCTTTAATGCGCCATTGACAAAAATTTTACGACTGATCGCCGTATGGTGAATCGTCAATTTTTCATCTTCACCCAAAAATAAAACGGTATGTTCTCCGGCCAAAGTCCCTCCGCGCACCGCATGAATGCCGACTTCCTTACCGCGCCGTCCGATCATACCGTTGCGACCGGTCAGTGCTTCATATTGCTGGTCGGGATCGATCACTTCCAACAGTTGACGTGCTGTACCGCTGGGCGCATCTTGCTTATCTTGATGATGCAGTTCGATGATTTCCATATCAAACTCATCTCGTAATAATTGCGCCGCTTGCTTCACCAGTTTGCACATCACCGCAACCCCGAGCGAATAATTGGCTGATGACATCACCCGATGGGATTGTCCCAGAGCACACAAGGCTTCCTGTTGGTCAGCACTGAGTCCGGTTGTCCCCGATAATAATGCACAACCGCTGTGATGAACAAAACGCTGTGCCAGCGCAAACGCATCGGGATGGGAAAAATCAAGCAACAAATCCACGCGCTGTCTTCGTGAAAAAAGTGCGATCTCACTATGATGATTGAGAATTCCACAGATCACCATATCATCGCTGTTTCGGATTGCTTGCGCAATGAGTTTTCCCATATGACCATATCCGCATATCACCGTATGAATCATTCTCTGATCCGCTCCCTCTCTAAATGATAAAAGCATTGTGCTTTTCTCTATATCCTATGCTGTTTTTCCCGTTCAATATGCGTTATGATCTAAGGGCTCTCCTGCTTTCTCATCAAGACAGCTATGAATAAAAGTATCCGAAATCGCTCCGCTCATAATTTTTTGCGCCCCGCCGATCAAAGTCACAGCACCATTCGCAGGATCAATATGAATCTGTAAGGTTCCTTGGGCACAAAGCAGCGTAACGTCATTATCGCAAATACCGTGTTTCCACATATCCCATGCGACTGCCGCACAACCAGTTCCGCAGGCGTTGGTCAAGCCGACACCGCGTTCATATGTCACAATGCGCACGTGATCACGATCTATGACTTCCGCAAAGTTAACATTGGTCTTAGCCAAAAACAGCGGATGACAATGCAGCGCTTCCCCGATTTTCTCCCAATTTGCTTGTGCATTCTCTACCAATACTACCGTATGAATCGTCTGCACGTATAATGTATCCACAATAAATTCTTGTTCATTCACCGTCAGTTTACGACCCCAGATCTCTTTTTGATCGCTGCTTTGAATCCACTTTGATGCTAAGCTGGGTATGCCCAAGTCAATCGCAACCGTAAAAGGATCTTGACATTGGATATTAACTTCCACATGATGCGGCCCGCTTTGTACAATATAATGTTGCTTTCGCAGCCTTCCCGTATCCCATAAATATTTAGCGAAACAGCGAATTCCATTCCCGCACATCCACGCTCGAGAGCCATCACGATTATAATATTTCATTTCCAAAGGATGCATGGAAACAAAAATGAAACCATCGGCACCGATACCGGTATGACGTTCGCAAAGAGCGATCACCAGCTGCTTTTTTTGTGTTTGTGATAACGGCGGGTCCATCGCAATCAGAAAATCATTTCCACAGCCATGATACTTATTTATTTCCATACCCTGCGCTCCTTTTCATCTTGTCCTATAAATATGCATTCTTTCATCATAATATGATCTATTTCCTTTTTTACGCATACATTAAAACAGAAGGTGAAATCATGAATGATGTACAAAAAATGCGACGCGATCTCCATCAAATACCGGAATTGGATCGAGAATTACCTAAGACGCTTAAATATATCAAAGAAATTCTGAAGCCGTTACGCTGTAAACTCCATATACCGACACCGGGGGCTTTGATTGCCTATTTTCATTTTGATCAAAGTGATACACTGGCTTATCGAAGCGATATGGATGCCTTGCCGATTATCGAAAGAAATCAAGTTTCCTATATATCACATCATCCCGGACGTATGCATGCGTGCGGACACGATGGTCATATGGCCATGCTGCTCAAATTTGCCCAATATGTCAACCAACTTACCTTTTGTCCTCACAATGTGTTACTGATTTTTCAGCCGGCTGAGGAAACTGACGGTGGGGCAAAATCCATCGTTGCGTCCGGTGTTTTAAACCAGTATCACGTAAAGGCAATTTTCGGGTTTCATTTATGGCCGAACCTATCAGCCGGTGTTATTGCCACAAAACCCGGGTCTCTCATGGCCCAATCAGGAGAAGTTACCATCGACATCCGTGGCAAAGCGGCACACATCACCAATGCCCAAAACGGTCGTGATGCCCTCAATGCCGCAATGATGATGTATCATTTTTGTGATCAAATGAAATTCCAAATTTCTGACCCCTATCTATTAAGCTTTGGCTATATGGAAAGCGGCAATGCCCGTAATGTCATCAGCGATCATGCTCGTTTGCTTGGGACGATGCGTACCTTTGCACAAACCACTCATCATGACATAAAAAAACGGCTTCTGGCAATCGGAAATTTGGTCCAACAACGAACAGGATGTGAAGTAAAGATTCATATTTCCGATGGTTATCCAACGGTATATAACGATCCCGAGTTATTTGCACAATGCCAAAAATGTTTACCACATTTACAAGTATTGAAACAACCAAACCTGCTCAGTGAAGATTTTGCCTTTTATGGTAAGGCCGCTCCCTCATTATTCATGTACTTAGGCACAGGAAATGATATACCGCTTCACGCCGATACGTTTGATTTTGATGATTCACTATTAATAAACGGAGTACAGGCATATATCGCACTTTTAAATCTTTGAAGATCAAAATAACAGAAAAAGGTGTCAGACCTAATCTTGGATTGACACCTTTTGTATTTCTAAGACTGCGATTTATTGATTCTATTCTTTTTCACATATTATTTGTTTGCATAACAGATACAAGAGGATTCCCCCTGCCATCCAACTCATGCCCATATACATCAT
>CAJUGR010000078.1 GCA_910586285.1 uncultured Erysipelotrichaceae bacterium | reverse complement strand
GTGAATCACGGTATTGCGGCAGGGCAGATTTATACTGATTCCATCGCATCCGTACAAGAGGAAATCAAGGCCATTCGCATTGCTTTTGATGGTGATGCGGTATTGTTTTCCGATGAAGCGGAACAGATCTATCAAACGCAGGGCTTAGAAGCGTTTGCGAAACATGAACAAGAATTAGCACAACAAGCATTACCGGAAGGCCCGTTTGCGAAGTTTTTAAAAACGCTGTCGCATATTCAGGATCGCTTTCCGGTTGATCACGCTCGCATTCGCACCGCTTTGGTTACCGCTCGCAACGCACCGGCACATGAGCGAGTGATCCGAACTCTGCGGGCATGGAATGTCCGCATAGATGAAGCGTTCTTTTTGGGGGGGTTGAAGAAACAGGAAGTATTGAAAGCATTTGGTGCGCATATTTTCTTTGATGATCAGTCGGTACATCTGGATGCGGCACGACAAGTGGTTCCCAGTGCCCGCGTACCGTATATCAAAAGGATAAACGGGAATCATGAATGATTTATCAGTGCCTCGCAATCAAGAAATCAAAGCTTTGATCTATGATTGCTTATTGTTTTGTGAAGTCATATGGAAAAACTAGTAAAAAGGTACGGATTTATGGTAAAATAATAAAGATGAACGGAGGGATCCTTATGAGCAGTCGTCATAAATTGCGCGAAACGGGAATGCGTGCTTTATATCAAGCATTTTTATTGAACAAAGATATTAAGCAATGTGTCTATGATAACTGTGAAGTCAATGAAATTGATCCTTTTTTATATACGATTACCATTGACGCGATGAAATATCGTGATGTCTATATTGCCAAGATCAATCAAGCCTTGCGCGATGATTGGACCTTTGAGCGATTGGGTTATGTCGAGCAGGCGATTTTAATCATGGCGTGTTGTGAACTGGATTTGGAAGTTTCACCGCGGGCCATTGTCATTGATGAAGCCATTACACTGGCAAAGAAATATTGTGATGAAGAAACTTATAAACTTATCAACGGAGTTTTGGATCATTTATGAGCCGAGCGATTTACAGTGTATCTTCCCTGGTCCGTTATTTAAAGGAAACCCTGGATCATGACATGCGAGTACAAAGTATTCTGGTACAAGGAGAAATATCGAATTTCACCAATCATCGCAGCGGGCATTGGTATTTTACCTTAAAAGACGCAAAAGCGCGCATCTCCTGTGTGATGTTTGCCTCCTATGCTTGCCGTTGTCGCATACTTCCCAAGGAAGGAATGAAAGTGATCGTAAAGGCCTCCTTATCGGTTTATGAGACTTCCGGTCAAGTACAATTATATGTGAATCAGCTGCAAAGCGATGGCTTGGGTGACTATTACTTGCAATATGAGCAGTTAAAACAGAAATTGGCAGCGGAGGGATTGTTTGATCCCCAACATAAAAAGCCGTTGCCCGCCTATCCTCAACATATCGTATTGATATCGGCAAAAGAAGGTGCAGCGGTAGAGGATATGCGTCACACGTTGGCTCGCCGTTGGCCGCTGGCTAAGGTGACCTTTTTACCATCGTTAGTTCAGGGGAAAGATGCCGCAATCGATTTGATAGCGAAGCTAAAAGAGGCCGATGCGCTCCGTCCGGATGTGATTTTACTGGGACGGGGTGGCGGTTCCATTGAGGATTTGTGGTGCTTTAACGATGAACAGCTGGCTCGCTGTATCTTTGCTTGTGAAAGTGTGGTGGTCAGCGGAGTCGGACACGAAACCGATACCACGTTAGTGGATTATGTCAGTGATGCGCGCGCCGCAACCCCGACCGCTGCTGCGGAACTGGTAACGCCGAATATTATGGTCATTCGCCGTAATCTTAGTATACAACGACAAAGGATGGGTCAAAGCATCGCCAAATGCTTAGCAGAAGGAAAGCGCTCCTTGCGCCGTTTTCAGGACTATCGCTACTTGCAGGATCCCTTATTATACGTAAAGGATGAACAGTTGCGTTTGGCAATGATGACACGTGAATTGGAACAGTTTCCCGTTCGTTTAGCGATGGAACAGCATTGTTTACAGGAACAAAAACAGCGCTTATCACTGAGCTTTCAAAAGCAAGAAAAAGAACTTCATGAACGCTATCATCATTTGACATGGCGCTTGCGACAGGGAATCACAAACCACAAACAAAATCGCCGCAAACAACTCGCTGCCTTGGCGGGATTGTTAGATGCTTACAGTCCATTGAAGATTTTGCATCGCGGCTATGCCGTTGTCTATGATAAGGGACAAATGATGAAATCTGTGACCCGTATTAAAAAAGGCGCACGAATCGATATCTGCATGCAGGATGGTATTCTGCATACGGAAGTAAACGACAAGGAGGAATTTACATGGCAGCGAAACCGTCCTTTCAACAATCAATGAATCGCTTAGAGGATATCGTTGAACAATTAGAGAAAAATGAAATAGAATTAGAGGATGCCATTCATTTATTTGAAGAAGGCTTGCAGTTGGTCAATCATTGTGATCAACAGCTGAAAGACTTTGAGGAAAAAGTGAATACCTTAATGAAAGGGGAGGAAGCAGGTGAACAAAATGGATGAATTTGAAGCCTATCTGGCGTCATTATTCGATGATCGCTTGCCGTCAAGAGTTCAGGAAGCAATGCGCTATTCCCTGTTAAATAAGGGAAAGCGAATTCGGCCGCAGCTGTTGTTTGCGGTACTTCGCGCTTATGGTCAGGATGTGCGCAAGGGATATGGCGCGGCAGCGGCCATTGAAATGCTGCATACGTATTCATTAATTCACGATGATTTACCGGCAATGGATGATGATACGCTGCGAAGAGGACGCCCGACCTGCCATGTGGCCTTTGATGAAGCCACGGCGATATTAGCCGGAGACGGTCTGTTAACGATGGCATTTGAAACAGCCGCACATGCTGGTGAGGATGCCAAAATCAGTTTGGCGATCGTATCGGAATGTGCCAAGTGCGCCGGCTTTGAAGGAATGATTCTCGGCCAGGCAAAGGATTTGGAAGCCGAAGGCAAAAGCATTGCGAACGAACGGGAATTACAGGAAATTCATATTTATAAAACCGGAAAGCTGTTAACATTGCCACTTGTTTGCGGAGCGGTCTTAGCCGGAAAGCACGGTGACATCAAGAACTGGCAAATCATCGGAAGACTGATCGGACTCTCCTTTCAAATCCAGGATGATGTATTGGATGTGACGGCTACTAGTGAAGAACTTGGCAAAAATGCCGGCAGTGATGCCAAACAGCATAAGGCAACCTATGTGACATTATTAGGTATTCAAGAGGCCAATCGCAAGGCAGATGCATTATTTCAGGAAGCGCAAACGTGCTTAAATCAAATGAACATTCACAAAGAGTGGATCGAGGAAATTTTTACAAATTTAATTCATCGAAAAAAATAATCGAGGTGTGATCAGAATGAATCTTTATGATATCAAAGGTCCGGCGGATATTCGACAGATGTCCGTATCACAGCTCAATGAACTGGCAGCGGATATTCGCAGCTTTCTAATTGAAAGCATTGCGAAAACCGGCGGACATTTATCAAGTAATCTTGGGGTAGTTGAATTAACACTGGCATTGCATTACGTATTTCACTCACCGAGTGATAAGCTGATTTTTGATGTGGGGCATCAAAGTTATGTACACAAAATGATCACCGGACGGTTGAATGATTTTTCAACGTTAAGGCAATATCACGGCCTCAGCGGATTTCAAAAACGGCGGGAGAGTGAACATGATGTATGGGAAGCGGGCCATTCTTCCACGTCGTTATCGGCAGCGCTGGGGATAACCATTGCCCGTGATTTGCATCATGAAAACTATCAAGTAGCTGCCATCATCGGTGATGGGGCATTGAGCAGCGGTATGGCCATGGAGGCTCTCAATCAGATTGGCAGTGAAAATCGTGATATGGTGATCATTTTTAATGATAATCATATGTCAATATCACAGAATGTCGGCGCAATGGATGAAGCCTTTACGCGGTTACGGGCTTCTAAACCTTATAATACGTTTAAAAGTGATCTTTCCGATGTGTTATCCCAAAGTAAAGCCGGCACGCAGATCTTACAAGGAATGCGCAATATAAAAAATACTTTGAAGGATAATGTTGTGGATAATTCCATTTTCGGTGAATTTAACCTTGATTACATCGGACCAGTGGACGGTCATGATCTGAAACTGATGATCAAGGTGCTGCAAATTGCCAAGCGGCATAAAGGACCGATTGTCGTTCATGTTATAACCAAAAAGGGGAAAGGATATCCTTTCGCGGAACAAGATCAAGAGGGTAAATGGCACGGGGTTTCACAGTTTGATCCGAAAACCGGACAATCGTTAGCGAAAATACCGAAGCACCATGCCTCTTGGAGCGAGATTATCGCTGAGAGTTTGACGACGATGGCAAAGCAGGATGAGCGAATTTTGGCTTTGACTCCGGCAATGATATCCGGTTCGAAACTGGGAAAATTCTTTGCGACTTTCCCGGATCGCGCTTTTGATTGCGGCATTGCGGAAGAACACAGTGTAACCTTGGCAGCGTCTTTGGCATTAAGCGGCATGCGGCCGTTTCTTTCAATCTATTCTTCGTTCATGCAGCGGGCTTATGATCAGATTCAACAGGATGTTGCCCGCATGGATTTGCCGGTGGTTTTTGGCATTGATCGCTGTGGCTTGGTCGGTGAGGACGGACCTACTCATCACGGTGTTTTTGACATCGCAATGCTAAGAACAATGCCCAATCTCATTCTATCACAGCCAAAGGATGCTCAAGAGGCCCAGCAATTATTAAAGACTGCCTTTACGCAAGATCATCCCTTTGCGATTCGCTATCCGCGCGGCAGTGTGCCGTTTCAGCGAATGGATTCTATCGAGCCGATTGCGATCGGCAGTTGGACAATGATGCAAGTAGGGGAGCATCCCGCCTGCATTGTCATCACTTATGGCAGTGATGTGGATAAAGTGATTGCGAAGGCTGAAGCGAACGGCATTTCTTTGATCGTGGTGAATGCTCGTTTCTTTAAACCGTTGGATGAAACAATGCTTGAGAAACTGGCATCACTTCATCTTGATATCATCGTCTATGAAACGGATATATTGGCCGGCGGGCTTTCTTCGGCCATATTGGAATTCTATAATGATCGTGATATTATCATTTGTATGCATCGCATTGGTTTGGGTGATCACTTTGTCGAACACGGATCCTTACCGCAGCTGCGCAAGGTAGAACATATTGATATCAATTCACTGTTTCAAGTGATCAAGGAATATGACAATGCGTCTTGATAAAGCGATGGTAGAGCGACAAAAGGCAGCGACACGTGCCAAGGCACAGGATGCGATTAAGGCCGGCTGGGTATGGGTGGATGATCATATCGTGACCAAAAACAGCTATGAGGTCACAGATAATATGAACATCGAAGTTCGCAGTGCCGAGGTTTCCTTCGTATCGCGCGCCGGCTTTAAGCTTTATGATGTTTTGGGACCATTTCAAATTTCATTAAAAGGACGCTGTGTCATTGATGTCGGTGCTTCGACCGGCGGTTTCAGTGATGTTTGCCTGCGAAGCGGTGTCCGCTGTGTTTATGCGGTGGATGTCGGTCATGATCAGTTGGATCCCTCGTTATTAGCGGATCCGCGGCTTCACAATATGGAACGTACGAATTGTCGTTATCTGAAGCGTTCCCAATTTGATGAGCCGATTGATTTTGCTTGTGTCGATGTATCCTTTATTTCCCTCAAACTCATTTTGCCGGCTTTGATATCATGCATGGAAACGGTGGAAATCGTAGCTTTGATCAAACCTCAGTTTGAGGCAGGAAAAGCCTTTATCGGTAAGCATGGTATCATTAAGGATCATAAGGTACATGCGCGGGTTTTAAGCGATATGTATGAATATATTACATCGCTGGGATGTTTTGTCCATCACATCGCTCCCAGTAGTGTCGTCGGACGAGACGGCAATCAGGAGTTTGTCTTTCATATCAGTGAACAGCCATGTAAAAGAAGCTTTGATATGAAACGCATCAGTAAACAAGAATCAGAAATGAGGTGAAACGATGCTGACGGGAATGTATGTAAAAGATTTTGTGTTGATTGATGAAATTCATCTGGATTTTTGTGAAGGAATGTCCGCTTTTACTGGTGAAACCGGAGCCGGTAAATCATTGTTAATTGACGCAATCGGTATTTTATGCGGTGATCGTGTCAATGCCTCTATGATCAAGCAAGGCAAAGAAAAAGCCGTCATTGAAGGTGTTTTTACCGTGACAAAAAATCATCCCGCCCGTATGTTATTGGAAGAAGCCGGTTATGATATCGATGATGATACCATCGTAATACAACGCACCTTTACTCAAGAAGGAAAAAGCATCGCACGTTTAAACTATCGCACGACTACCGTTAGCTTCGTGAAAAAGGTGCTTGGAACCTTAATCGATATTCATTCCCAACATGACAATCAATATTTACTGAATAATAAATATCATTTGACGCTTTTGGATCATTATCTTGATGAGCCCTCATTATGTCGGGAGGTAAGCGAGTGTTATCGCGTATATCAAACCATCACACAAGAACTGCAGGAATCATTAAACAATGATTATAATGAAGATGATCTGGAATTTTTAACCTATCAGCTGAATGAAATTACGGATGCTGAACTGAAAGAAGGGGAGTTGGAAGCATTGGAAGAAGAGGCCAAGCGTTTTATGGCCTTTGAGAAAATATCCGCTGCGTTGAGTCAATGTTTACAATTATTAAATGGTGATCAGGGGGCGGATCCGGCTATTTATGAGGCATGCCGGTTATTGGAAAATCTGAATGAAGATGAGACTTTGATTCAAAGCCATGATAAATTGCTGGAATTGTATTATGCTTTGGATGAGCAATATCAGCTTTTGTATGATTATGTGGATCACATGGAATATGATGAGCAGCGTGTGAATGAAATCAATGAGCGAATTTTTACCATTCGCAAAATCTTACGCAAATATGGCGGTGATGTAAAAAGTGTCATGGCTAAGCATGCGGAATTGGAACGTAGGATTGATTTGATTCTGCATCGCAGTGACTTTCTACGCAAGCAGGAAATCAAGCAAAAAGAAGCTTATACCGCCTTTTATGCCAAGGCAAAGGTGCTGCACGATTTACGTGTGGCAAAAGCACAGGAACTGGAAGCGGCAATCGTTACGCAGTTGCGTGATTTACAGTTGGAATATGCGCGTTTTCATGTTTCTTTTCAAGCAATCGAAGGCAACAGCCATGGTATTGATGCGGTAGAATTTTTGATATCCATGAATAAGGGAGAAGCGCTGAAACCATTACAGACAACGGCATCGGGTGGCGAATTATCCCGTTTGATGTTGGGATTAAAAACAATCTTTACTTCGTTACAGGGAATTGAAACCGTTATTTTTGATGAAATTGATACCGGTGTCAGTGGCAGTGTGGCATTTGCGATCGGTAAAAAAATGCAGCAGTTGGGTCGCCAAACGCAAGTATTCTGTGTAACGCATTTGGCTCAGGTTGCCGCTTGTGCCATGCATCATTATTTGGTGGAAAAGCATCAAAATGAAACATCTACGAACACACAGATTCATGAATTGGATGAAACTAGCCGCATTAAAGAATTGGCAACGATTGCCAGTGATTCTATATCTCCATCGGCATTATCGGCGGCCCGGGAACTGTATCAAAAGGCACAGTCTTAAATCGCGTATTTGTGATATTTCAATGAATTAGTAAAAATGATATGCATAAATGTGTATAATCAATGGAAAGCGGGTGAACAATTATGAGATTACTGATCTATGGTACAGGGGTGATTGGTTGTTACTACGCGGCTTTATTTGGTAAAGCAGGATATGATACGACAATATATGCAAGAGGAAAACGATTAGAATCGCTGCAAAAGAGTGGCTTAATATATGAACAAGAAGGAAAGATATATAAAGCTGAAACCAAAATCATCGAAAGGGTAGCTGATGATGATCGATATGATTATATATTTTTGACAGTAAAAGAAAATCAAGTACATACCGCATTAAATGAATTAAGCAGTAATAACAGTCCTAATATCGTAACGATGGTAAACACACTTGAGCCCTATCGCAAATGGGAGGAAAGGTGCGGTGCAGGGCGCTTAACCTGCTTTTCCCGGTGCAGGCGGTAGTTTTAATGGGAATGTTTTAAACGCTGCATTGACGCCGCAAATCATTCAGCCAACCACGTTCGGGGAAATAGACGGTCATAAGAGTCAACGTTTATCCGAATTGTCATTGATATTTAAAAAGTCAGGAATACCTTTTCAGATTGTAAATGATATGCATGAATGGCAGTTGTGCCATCTTGCCATGGTCGTGCCGATTGCGGACGCTTACTATGAAGCAGAAAATCCCAAAGAGGTATGGAAAGAGGACACGGTGATGTTAAAAACCGCTAGACAAATGAAAAATAATTTCAAGCAGCTTTATGATTTGGGAATCCATCTTTCTCCTTGGAAAATGAATCTATTCAGAATTGCGCCGGTACGTATTTTAAAAACAGGGCTAACGATCACTTTTAAAAGTAATTTCGGAAATGTGTTTATGTACCAGCACTCCATGAATGCTCCTGATGAAATGCGACAGTTACACATGCAGTTTTATCAATATATTGGCAAACAACAAAACCATAATTGAAGCACAAGATGAGGAATTTTTTTATTGCCGATAAATAAATATGAAAGAAAAATCACAAGATATCGCAAGAGGTTCTAATCAAGTTATTTCGAATATTCAAAAAAACGCCGTTCGTAATGACAGCGCTTTTTATATGACATTATCTTTTTAATCTTTAACTTTAGGTGAAGAATTTGCTTTGGCATTCATAATAGCACTTTCTTCTTCACTCAATTGTTTCCAAAGTCGGATCGTGATGATGGCAGTAATGGCACCGGCTATGATATCAG
>CAJUGR010000077.1 GCA_910586285.1 uncultured Erysipelotrichaceae bacterium | reverse complement strand
GCCCCCTTATTAATGGCTTTCACGTTACTGCTCAGAAAGCTTTTTTTGGTCGTATCATCACAGCGATTGAAAATAATCAATTCACTATGTACCAGTTGATCGTATAAAATGGAACGCATATTATTCATATACATCGCGAAAGTAGAGGCATCGACCGTTGTCATGATCTGTACCAGCAGCCACTCCAGCGGATATTCCACATCCAGAAAATTCGTTACATTCCACATTCCGTTGAATTCAATCATGACCCGCTCCGGGCGATATTGACGATCCAGCGCTTTCAAATAATCATAGCTGAGATCCTGCTCCTGTTGCACATAGACTACATCACAGTTGTAAGCACTCATTACGGTTTCATCGTATTCTACCTCACCGTCTTCACAGATGAGTATCAGTGTTTTTTCGCCGCTGTGAAATTGCGGATCACGCAGCGTATCCTGTAAAAAAGACGTTTTTCCGCTATCCAAAAAACCTGTGAATAAATATACCGGGACACTCATAACATCACCGCCCCAAGCCAAACAGAGCTGCGAGTTCGGTTTCTCTTAACTCTGAACCGATGACGCACAACTTTCCAATCGTATCGCCTGTTCCCGGACGAATATCATACTCTCCCGGGACCAAATCAAAATACAGCCAAGTATGATCTTTGCCAGGCACCATTCCTTTGGCTCGCAGAATCGTACCGTATTGTTGCTCATTCGCCAACGCTTCCAAAATGGCTTGTAATTCGTCTTTCGCATATTGTTTCATCGTTTCCTGACCCCAACTGGTGAATACATCGTCAGCATGATGATGGTGGTGATGTCCCTCATGATCGTGATGATGCGCATGATCATGATCATGGTCATGGTGATGCACATGCTCGTGTTCATGATCATGATGGTGATGACAAATCGGACAAATATCCATCTCTTTCATCAATTCCTGTGCCAGCTGTTGCGGATGTTCCATTGCTTCCCGTATTTGGTCACCCTTCAATTCTTCCCAAGGTGTCGCAATGAGATTGGCATGCGTGTTATGTTCTCTTAACAAAGCAATGACCTCTTGCAGCTGCCGGGGGTTCATCAGCTGCGTACGGCTGAGAATAATCGTATTGGCAAATTCAATCTGATTGTTAAAAAACTCGCCGAAGTTCTTCATATAAATCTTTGCCTTCTTACCATCGACCACTGCCGTGTAAGAATTTAATTCCAATCGCTCATCCTGCAAATCCCGAATCGCTTTGATGACATCGGAAAGCTTCCCGACACCACTTGGCTCAATGATAATTCGCTCCGGTTCAAATTGTTCCATCACTTTCTCCAAGCTGGCCGCAAAATCACCAACCAAGGAACAACAAATACAACCGCTGTTCATCTCTTTAATGGTGATTCCGGCTTCTTTCAGAAAACCGCCGTCAATCCCGATTTCACCAAATTCATTTTCAATCAATACAATCTTTTCATTATTGTAAACCTCTTGAATTAATTTACGAATCAAAGTTGTCTTACCTGCGCCTAAAAAACCTGATATAATATCAATTTTTGTCATATTCATCACCCTTAATCTGACCCATTGGTCTTTCTTTCCTTTATAGTATACCACCACAGTGCTTTTTTGCGCAAACTGTCTCATGAATAATTTAATTCCTTCCGACTTAAGCAAATTTTTATTTTTTCATCCGTTCATTCTTGTCAGTAACGCTAATTTGTGATATAAAAAGAGTGAACTGGTTCACGACCTCCCAGTATAATCATAGGCAAAACAGTGGAAAGTATTTTTATCGTAAACCGTTCATCAATAAGAAAAGAGGAATCACATGAAGCGAAAGATTATTATTGACTGTGATCCCGGCATTGATGACAGCTTAGCCATCATGCTGGCATTATCTTGTGAAGAGATTGAAGTGCTGGGGATCACCATCACATGCGGAAACGCGCCGGCAGAAATGGGATTTGCGAATGCTAAGAAAATATTAAAGCATATGAATCGTTTGGATGTGCCCATTTATATCGGTGCCCGTAAGCCGTTAAAAAAGCCCTATGTCAGCGCTTTGGATACGCATGGTCCCGATGGGTTAGGCGGCAGTTTTCTGGATGAAGTGACAGGATATGAACAATCACTCAATGCCGTTGCCTTTTTATCGCAAACATTGCGATCACAACGTTGTTCACTGATAGCCATCGGGCCTTTGACTAATATTGCGCAGTTGATTCAAACCGATCCCACAGCCTTTCAAAATATCGAAATGCTCGTTTCCATGGGCGGCAATTATCGATCACACGGCAACTGTTCACCGGTAGCGGAATATAACTATTGGGAAGACCCGGAAGCGGCCGCATTCGTCTATGCGGAAATGGCAAAAATGGGGAAACAAATTCATATGGTAGGTCTGGATGTTACCCGTCAAATTGTGCTGACGCCGGATTTATTATCGTATATGGAACAATTAAATCCTCAACAAGGAGCATTTGTGCGTAAAATCACACGCTTCTATTATGATTTTCATTGGCAATGGGAGCATTTGATCGGCTGTATAATCAATGACCCGTTAGCCGTTGCCTATTTTCTGCGACCGCAATTATGCGATGGCTTTGCCTCCTATGTTCAGATAGAAACAGAGAGTATTTCACGCGGTCAAAGTGTAATAGACGCTTATGATTTTTATCGTCAAAAAGCCAATGCCTTCATTTTAACAAAGGTCGATGTCAAAGGCTTCTTTATGCTGTTTTTTCAAAACCTGTTACATAAAACAAAGGCAGAGCTTTCCCTATTGGAACATTTAATTTCATCAAAATCAGAGAGAAGTAAGGAATGATATTATGAAACAACACATTACAACAAAACATATCTGCATTATTGCCTTTGCGGTGGTACTCAATATTGTCGGCGGTGAGATTGCCTTGTTGCTGCATCTGCCCATTTACCTTGACAGTATCGGCACTCTTTTTATTGCGGCGGTTCTTGGTCCTTATTATGGAATGCTTCCCCATCTGCTCAGTGGAATTATCTTTGGTATGCTCAGCGATATTTATTCATTGTATTATGCACCGGTCGGCATTTTATTAGGATTATTAGCAGGCATCGCTTGGAAAAAACAACATCGTCATGTAGGAGGGCTTTTCAAGGTCGCACTCTTCATCACGCTTCCCACTTCCTTGCTCAGCGCTTCTATCACCGCTTGTTTATTTGGCGGTATCACCTCATCAGGATCTACGATACTCATTCAGCTATTGGCCAAAACTCCCTTGGGTTTAACACTCAGCTGTCTGATCATTCAATTTTTCACCGATTATATTGATCGTGTAGTAAGTCTGTTTCTCGTATCGATCTTTTTAAAGAAAGTACCGATAAGTCTGTGGCAAAAATACCAACTATAAAATTAAGAAAAAGAATCATCTTAAGTTAAAATGCGAATTCTTTTGTATTGCAAAAAAAGATATGGATCGCTAATGAAAGGCCTCATTCGTAAATCATTCAAATGATCTTACTTTCATCTAGTGCCATATCTTTTTTTGGTTTGGTTATTTTTTCATGGTCGCAATATCATGAACCCAACCATGGGTGTCGGGGATATCGCCCCATTGGATACCGGTAAGCGTATCATACAGTTTCTGTGTCAACGAGCCGGTTTTGAAATCGTTAATGGTTACGACTTCACCCTTATAATTCAGTTCTCCGATCGGAGAAATAACGGCGGCAGTACCGGTTCCGAATGCTTCTTCTAATTGACCGTTGCGAGCTGCGGCCATCAAATCATCAATCGCCAGATGTTCTTCTCTTACCGTATAGCCCCACTCTTTTAACAAGGTTATAATCGAATCACGTGTAACTCCCGCCAATACGGTACCATCACACGGTGCAGTTACAATTTCCCCATTGATTTTGAACATGACGTTCATCGTTCCGACTTCTTCCACATATTTACGTTCTACGCCATCCAGCCATAGTACTTGGGTATAGCCCATTTTTTCAGCTTTCACCTGCGCTGCTATGCTTGCGGCATAATTACCGCCACATTTGGTAAAGCCGGTTCCTCCTTTTGTCGCCCGCACAAATTCATCTTCCACGTAGATTTTTACTGGATTCACACCTTCCGGATAATAGGCACCAACCGGAGATAAGATAATCACAAATTTATAACTTGCGGCAGGATGTACTCCAACCGCCGGTTCTGTCGCAAACATAAACGGTCGAATGTACAAGGAAGTTCCCTCTTCATTAGGGACCCAATCCTTTTCATATTCCACTACGGCACGAACCGCTTCCACAAAATCCTCTACCGGCACCTCTGCCATACACAAGCGATGATTGGAACTGACAAAACGCTTTGCGTTCATTTCAGGACGGAATAATAAAATTCTGCCATCTTTGGTCCGATAGGCTTTCAATCCTTCAAAGGTCTCCTGTGCATAATGCAGCACCATACTTGCCGGATCCATACTGATGCTTCCATAAGGAACAATGCGTGCGTCATGAAACCCTTCATCGATTGACCAGTCCATCACAAACATATGATCGGTAAAATATTTGCCGAACCCAAGCGGTGTTCCCGGCTGTGGTTTTGGTTTTTTCGTCTTTGCTTCTTCAATCGTAATTTTCATCTTAATGCCTCCGTCTTCTTCATTTTCTATTAGGGTACACCCAAAGAAATCATTCGTCAATATTATTTTCAATATTTTTCACGAAATGTTTCTTGTTTTTTTCATTGGATGCATTCATTTTTCAAACAGAACACAATCATAACCTTCGCAATGATCATGTGAGCCTTTGGGTTGGTTGGTATTCATTACTTCTTTTGATAGGCTTTTAACTGATTGGACGTAATTTCGTATTGTTGGCGATAAGCTTCCAGTTTTTCCTTTTCTGCCTGTACCTTATCTGCCGGCGCCTTATTCACAAAGCCGGGATTGTTTAACATTCCCTCACTGCGCTTGATTTCCCCTGCCAAGCGCTTTACTTCTTTGCTTAATTTGGCAATTTCCGCTTCTACATCAATAATGCTGGCCGCAGCGACTTTCAAGGTACCACCGCGAATCGCCCTTACCACCATTTCTTCATCCTGACTTGTTTCACACCAATGTGCATGACACATCTTTTGCATGATCGCATCAATATTTTCATCTACCGGACGCACTTCATCTTTTTCATCACAAATAATAACAGAAATATCCGCACTTGGTTTGATCTGATAAGCAGTTTTAATCTCACGTACCGCTTCAATCATGGTGATCAGCTGGGCAACGGCACTTGCTTCCTTAGCATCGATCGCAATGTCAAGATGTTGAGGCCATTTAGCAAGGTTGATGCTTTCCTCATCATGCGGTAAGGACAAGTAAATTTCCTCGCTGACAAAAGGCATAAACGGATGCAACATACATAAGATACCACGCAATACCGCTACCAAAGTAGATCGGGTCGCAGTGATTGCCTGCTTATCATCTCCCTGTAAACTTGCCTTGGACAATTCGATATACCATGAACAGAAATCATCCCACACAAAGCTATATAACTCATTTCCTACTAATGCAAATTCGTATTTTTCCATATTGGCAGTAACATTCGCCAGCACGTGATTAAAGCGATCAATGATCCATTTATCAATCATAGAAGCATGAGATAAATTAATGTTCTTCACATCCATATCTTCCTCAAGCTGCATCAATACAAAGCGTGATGCGTTCCAAATTTTATTGATAAAGTTCCAACTTGACTCCATTTTATCCGGAGAAAAGCGTAAGTCCTGTCCCGGTGTGGAATTTGTCGTCAAAAAGAAGCGCAGTGAATCCAAGCCATATTGATCAATGACATCCATCGGATCCACACCATTTCCCAAGGATTTACTCATTTTACGCCCCTGTTCATCACGAATCAAGCCGTGAATCAAAACATCTTTAAACGGGCGATTATGCATACAATAGCGCGTCTGGAAGGCCATGCGTGCAACCCAGAAGAAAATAATATCGTATCCGGTGATTAACAGATCATTGGGAAAATAACGCTGTAAATCAGCGGTTTCTTCCGGCCAGCCAAGTGTGGAAAACGGCCACAATGCCGAGGAGAACCAAGTATCCAGTACATCCTCATCCTGAATCCATTGTCCTTTATCCTTTGGATCTTCCATACCGACATAGATTTCCCCGCTGTCTTTATGATACCATGCAGGAATGCGATGACCCCACCATAATTGACGAGAAATGCACCAGTCCTCAATATTCTCCAACCATTGACGGAACGTCTTTTCAAAGCGCGGCGGGTAGAAATGAATCTTCTGATCCTCAATATTCTGATTCTTTAATACCTCATCGGCCAACGGTTTCATTTTTACAAACCACTGTTTTGACAAATACGGTTCGATGATGACTCCGGTTCGTTCACTATGTCCGACCTGATGAGTAATATCTTCAATATGATCCACTACGCCGTCCTTTTCAAACTGTTCTAACAACGCCTTACGACAGGCAAAGCGATCCATTCCTTCATACGATCCGGCTAATTCATTCATCGTCGCATCATCATTCATACAAACCGGCATCGCCAAATCATATTTCTTTGCCAGTGCAAAGTCATTAGGATCATGAGCCGGCGTACATTTCATGACGGCAGTTCCGAAATCCATGTCGATATAATCATCAGCCATGATCGGTAATTCTTCCCCGTTGGCCGGATTGATCGCATGAAGTCCGATAATATCCTGATAGCGCTCATCTTGGGGATGAACAAAAATAGCCTGATCGGCAAACATCGTTTCCGGCCGCGTTGTCGCAATGATCAATTCTTTTCCGGTTTCAACCACCCGATATTTAAAGTAATACATGTGACCGGCAATTTCCTTATGAATGACCTCAATATTGGAAAGAGCCGTTTTCGCTTGCGGATCCCAGTTAATAATGCGTTCACCCTGATAAATCAGTCCTTCCTGATACAGATCAACAAATACTTTTCTTACCGCTTTGGATAAACCTTCATCCAAGGTAAAACGCTCTCTTGTATAATCCAATGATAAGCCCAGTTTTGCCCATTGTTCGTGGATATGTCCGGCATATTCATCCTTCCATTCCCATGCCCGTTCTAAGAATTTCTCTCGTCCCAAGTCATAGCGGGAAATGCCTTCCTCTTTCAAGCGGGCATCCACCTTTGCCTGGGTCGCAATACCGGCATGGTCCATGCCCGGCAGCCACAGCATATCATATCCCTGCATTCTTTTATAGCGGGCAACCATATCCTGCATCGTTGTATCCCACGCATGACCAAGATGCAACTTCCCGGTTACATTGGGCGGTGGAATCACGATACAATATGGATCCTTACTTTTATCACCGGCGGTAAAATATCCTTTTTCACACCAGTCTTGGTAATAGTGTTCTACTTTTTTATGATCATATTTTGGTGCCAATTCCTTTTTCATCAAGATTCCTCCTTCTTTTCCACCATTCACTTCGTTGTAAATCACAGGTAATAATCGTATGTACTTTGTGATCATTCAGCAACACCTGCATATGTTCTTTTCGCTTACAAAACCCATGTTTTTGTAACAATCGGGCACTGATCTTATTCTCCTTTGCGTACGAGGCTGTCAATCGTGAAAGCGACCAGTGATTGAAAATGTGATCCAGTAATACCGGCATCGCTTCACTCATATAACCACTGCCTTGATACTTCGCAGCGATAAAATACGCAATATCACCGTATCCGTCCCACAGTGAATTGAAATAAATCACTCCGATCACCTTGCCATCAATTTGTCTTTCCAACACAAACATCGGTGGTTCCTCGCTGTACTGTGCATTTAGGCGCTCTTGCCGCACCGTGGACAACATCTCATCCCCATCCGTCAGCGGCAGACTCATACTATTAGGGATCATCACACTGCGATCGGCAAAGATGACCAATAAATCCAGGGCATCTTCTTCCTCTGCCGGTCGCAAGATCAAACGGCGCGTTATCACTTCACACCATCCCTTTGACATCCGATCACCTTCCTGTAAAAAAAGCGTCCTTATCAAGGACGCTCTTGCGTGGTACCACCTTATTTTACATATCACAGGATATGCCTCAAAGCACGTAACGTGTGCCAACGGAAGCTTCTTACTGTATTTGGGAAGCTCTACTCCAAGACTACCTTCTCATCAATCCTTTGTTTCCTTTTCAGCAATTAGGAACTCTCTGTCACAAAGAAATTGAAAATACTCCTTCTCTTCTTCGTATTTACAAAGGATATTTTATCAAAGTATTGCGAGAATTTCAACTTTTTTTATGCAAACGGAAGAATCACCAAGGTCTTTGCCAGAATGTCCTTATTCTTATTGGTTTCCCGCAATGCCCCTTCATCTACTTCATAGCGCTGTGCAATCGCCGTATAAGTATCGTTCGGTTTTGCGACAATGATTCGATAACTTGTATAGGTGCTTTCGGCATCTTGAAATAAATCATCCAAATCATTGACTTTCACAGTCTCATTTTGGTCTTCACTTGCCACAACTGCGCTATCATCGATATCCCCACCGCTGGATTGATTACTCGCCGCTTCCCTTGTTTTTGCCTCAGAGAATGCGGGATTGAGCGGAGATGACGCTGTTTTTGAGGCCACAACGGGTATGCTTGGTTTTACTGCTTCGTTCACCACCGGCATGGATGATAGTGACTGTGGCTGATCATCAATTACCCCGTCGATGTCCAAGGTAATCATCACATGAATACTGTCACCATCGGCTCTTCCTTGAAAATCGTTGACTGATAACGAAAAGGAATTGCCGCTTAGCTTATTATTGGGTGCCAGAACATCCATTTCCAATGTTTCCTTGAATTTCTCAATCCCTGTTTCTCCCTCATAGGTACCCTCAATATCCAAGGGACCGCTGGCTCGTATTCCCTCTGCTTCATGACGATACGTCAAATGCTCACTGACATTCAGGGAAACAACACGTTTCACTTGATCCGCAAATATGAGCTGCTTCTCTATTTTCATCTTTTTCATAGCTTAAAC
>CAJUGR010000076.1 GCA_910586285.1 uncultured Erysipelotrichaceae bacterium | reverse complement strand
AATGGACAACGGTGTGCATTGCGGCACAAAAGCATTGGCAAATGGAGATTTGTCATCAGCATGCGCATACCGATGGTTTCATGAAAAACTTTGCGGTAGTCATGGAAAACGGCGATTATATGATGGAAGCGAGCGGGCGGATCATTAAGGGTGCCTATGCCTCGCAAAGCCATCAGGCCAGTCGTGTCCTTACGATGACTTCAAAACAGCGCAGTGAAGTGTTGCCGGTTTTGTTTATTGATGAAAATGATGTGAAAGCTTCCCATGCAACGACATTGGGGCAACCGGATGAAAACCAGCTTTATTACTTGCAATCGCGAGGGTTATCACGCTGTGCTGCTTTGGGATTATTGACACTGGGATATCTGTTGCCGATCATAGAAGTGATAAGTGAGCCGATATGGCAAGCACAGCTGCAAAAGGAAATTGAAGAAAAGGTGATCATACATGATTGATGTGCAACGACTTCGCAGCGATTTTCCGATGCTGCATGGTAAGAAGATGCAGGGATGCGATCTCATCTATTTTGATAATGCGGCTACCACGTTTAAGCCGCAAGCGGTACGAGCAGCGGTGGATTATTATTATACGGACATTACCTGCAATGCGCATCGCGGCGATTATGATCTTTCCTATACGGTGGATCAGGCTTATGAAGGAACGCGAGAGCGTGTGGCGCGTTTCCTGCATGCCCAAACCAATGAGATCGTATTTACCAGTGGTACCAGTGAAAGTTTAAATCTCGTAGCGCAAGGGTATGGCCGTAAGTTTCTGCACGAAGGTGACATCGTTTTGAGCAGTGAGAGTGAACACGCTTCCTGTGTTTTGCCCTGGATGAAGGTATGTGAAGAACGCAAAGCAGCCTTGTCTTTTATCCCCCTGGATCCAAGCGGACACATTGATATGGATTCATTTCGTGCGCAAATGAGTGATCGAGTCAAAGTTATTGCTTTGGCGATGATTACCAATGTTCTTGGCTATGAAGCGCCGATTCAAGAGATTTGTGCTATGGCGCATTCTTATGGTGCGGTAGTGGTGGTGGACGGAGCGCAGAGTGTTCCCCATATGCCGATTGATGTGAGAAAATTGGATTGTGATTTTCTGGCATTCAGCGCGCATAAGATGTGCGGTCCGACCGGTACCGGTGTGCTGTATGGCAAATATGCGTTGTTGGATGCGATGGATCCGCTGCATTTGGGCGGCGGCAGTAATGCGCGTTATGATATGTGCGGTAATATTCGTTTGAAAAACCCGCCGTTTAAATTTGAAAGCGGAACCCCCAACATTGAAGGAGTGCTTGGTTTACGAGCGGCCATTGATTATTTGGACGCTGTCGGCATGGCTAATATTCATGCCTATGAGTTGGAATTGCATCACTATATCGTAAAGGAATTATTAAAGATGAATCATATCATTGTTTATAATCCCGATGCGCAAAGCGCCATAATCACTTTTAATGTGAAAGATGTGTTTGCGCAGGATGCGGCAACCTTTTTCAATGCGAACGGGATTGCCGTACGCAGCGGTCAGCACTGTGCCAAACTGTTAATTGATCGTTTGAATACGAGTGCGACTATACGTGCATCGTTATATTTTTACAATACTAAGGCAGAAGCTGATCGCTTTCTGGCTGTTTGTGCCCAAGCGAATATGCAAAGCTGTCTTGACGTCTATTTTTAAGGGAGGTTTTGTGATGTCCGAACTGTTAAAAGATCCGATGGTTTTACGTTCTATCATTATGGATCACTATGAATATCCGCGTAATCATGAATTACAGGATGATCCTCAATATGTACAAAAGCATATGGCCAGTGAATCGTGTATTGATGATATTGTCGTACAGGCAAAGCTGGCAGAGGGGAAAATTGACGATATTTGTTTCGATGGGGTGGCATGTACCATCTCCACTGCTTCAACTTCGATTATGAGCGAGTTGTTAAAGGGCAAGACCAAGGAAGAAGCCCAACAAATCATCGATCAGTATTTTGCGATGATTGACGGTCGAGAGTATGATGAAAATGTATTACAGGAAGCGGTGGCCTTTCATACGGTAGGGAAACAAGCCAATCGCATCAAATGCGCTACGATCGGCTGGAATGCGATTCAAGCGATTTTGGATGAAAGTGAGGAATAAGCATGAGTGATTCCCAAATTCCTAAGCAAGAAGAATACCGATATGGCTTCCACGATGAGGATATTTCCGTATATAAGACCGAAAAAGGGTTGAGTGAAGCTACGGTAAGAGAAATATCGGCTATCAAAAAGGAGCCGGAATGGATGTTGGAATATCGTCTGAAGGCGTTTGCGGCGTTTGAAAAGATGCCGATACAGTCATGGGGTCCCGATGTGAGCGATATTGATTTTAATGAGTATACGTATTACATAAAACCGAGTGAAAAAGGGGAGAAAAGCTGGGATGAGGTTCCCGAAACGATCAAAAACACATTTGATAAACTGGGTATTCCCGAAGCGGAGGCCAAATATTTATCCGGAGTGACCACCCAGTATGAAAGTGAAGCTGTTTACCATAATATGCTGGATGAGGTCAAGGAAAAGGGCATCCTCTTTTTAGATACCGACAGTGCATTGCGGGAGTATCCCGAATTGTTTCATAAATATTTCGGTACATTAGTACCGTATACGGATAATAAATTTGCGGCGTTAAACAGCTGCGTTTGGTCAGGCGGCAGTTTTATTTATATTCCCAAAGGAGTAAAGCTGGATAAGCCCTTACAATCGTATTTCCGTATCAATTCACAATCCATGGGTCAATTTGAGCGAACCATGATCATTGTGGATGAAGGAGCGGAGGTGCATTATGTGGAAGGATGTACCGCACCAACGTATTCCAAGGATTCGCTGCATGCGGCCGTTGTGGAGATTTTTGTTGGAAAGCATGCCAAATGTCGCTATTCTACCGTTCAAAACTGGTCCGGTAATATTTTAAATCTGGTGACGAAACGTGCCCAAGTCGATGCGTATGGTACAATGGAATGGATTGACGGTAATATCGGCTCTCATGTGACAATGAAATATCCGGCCTGCGTATTGGCCGGGGAAGGAGCCAGAGGCATGACGATTTCGATCGCAGTGGCTGGATCAAACCAGATACAAGACGCCGGAGCGAAGATGATCCATTTGGCACCTCATACGTACTCAAACATCATTTCCAAGTCGGTATCGCGCGGCGGTGGGGAAGTTAATTACCGCGGTTTGATTCATCATGCGCCCCAAGCCCACTATGCCAAAAGCAAGGTGGAATGCGATACGTTAATTTTGGATAAACAATCACGCAGTGATACGGTTCCCACCAATATCACCCGTAATCAAACTTCGCAGATTGAACATGAAGCGACCGTCTCCAATATTTCCGAAGAACAGCTGTTTTATCTGATGAGCCGCGGCTTAACCAAAGGGCAGGCAACCGAGATGATTGTGATGGGGTTTTTAGAACCGTTTACCAGAGAATTACCGATGGAATATGCGGTGGAATTAAATCAGCTGTTAAAGTTGGATATGAGTGATTCCATTGGATAAAGCCACTCTTCGCAAGACGATCATCGCCAAACGCAAGGCACTAAATGCCGCAGAAGCCGCATTAAAAAGCCGGCAAATCAGTGCGCGATGCGCTCCGTTATTAACGCAGGCATCCACCATCGGTATTTATTGGCCGACGAATCAGGAAGCAGATATCACATCACTGTTGTCGCTGAGTGAAAACGGTTGTGTTTTTGCATTGCCACGGGTGATATCGAAAGCGGAAATGGAAATGATCCAATGGCATCCCAACGGTGAAATGAAGCGCTCCGCTTTGGGAATATATGAACCGGTAAGCGGCAAAGTGATGGCGCCAACACATTTTGACGTGATATTAGTGCCTCTTGTTGCTTTTCGCCGTGATGGTGCGCGCCTTGGCTACGGTGGGGGCTATTATGATCGCTATTTAAGTCGTTGTTCGGCGTTAAAAATCGGAATTGCTTATGCGTTTCAGCACCGCGAGGATTGGGTTGAACAACCATGCGATGTCCGTATGGATCTTGTGATTACTGAAACTGAATGTTTTTCACCAAAGCATCGCTAGAGCGATGCTTTTTTGAACATCGTTGAATCCTAAAAAGTTTGCCTTGAGAGTATTTTATGATAATGCAGGTATCGTGAAAGGCACTTTACATGGATGATCGGGTATATTATAATTTTCCCGGTAAGGATAACATTTTGCACATGGCCGCCGACCATCAAAAAGAAGTGTTTTTTTACCCAAAAAGACAGTAGTCGGGAGGAATGAAAATGAGCCATGTGATTGAGGTTACCCATTTAACAAAGGAATATAAAAAGCTGCGGGCTGTGGATGATCTCAGCTTTACAGTGGAAAAAGGAGAAATTTTAGGATTGTTGGGGCCTAATGGGAGCGGGAAATCAACAACGATAAATTGCATCTTAACCTTGTTGTCATATCAAAACGGCAGTATTCGCATCTTTAATGAAGAAATGCGTCCCAGTGCATATGATATGAAGCGAAAGATCGGCGTGGTCTTTCAGGAAGTGGCCGTATTTGAGGAATTGAGCGTATATGATAATATCAACTATTTTTGCGGCTTATATATCAAAGATCGCAAGTTGCGCAAGCAGTATGTGGAGGATGCCATCGCCTTGGTCGAATTACAGAATTTTCAAAAATTCATGCCCAAACAATTATCAGGCGGCTTATTACGGCGCTTGAATATTGCCTGCGGTATCGCTCATAAACCGGAATTAATCTTTTTGGATGAGCCGACGGTGGCGGTAGACCCACAAAGCCGCAATGCGATTTTGGAGGGGATAAAAGAGTTGAATCGCTGCGGTGCCACCATCGTTTATACTTCTCATTACATGGAAGAAGTGGAGATCTTGTGTGATCGGGTCATCATTTTGGATCAGGGAAAATTGTTGGCAGCGGGAACGTGTGATGAGTTAAAGAAACTGGCCAGTATTGAGGAAAAGATCAGTGTGGAAATCCGTGACTTGGATGAAGCACATCGCTTGTGTATTCAAGAAATGGAACAGGTGGAATCACTCAGCTATGATGGTCAAGTATTACAGATCATCTATAAACAGGGACAGGATCATCTCATTGCCTTGATGTCCTATTTACAAAAGGAACAAATTCCTTATCACCGGATTTATTCGGAGCGTCCAACCCTAAACGACGTGTTCTTGGAATTGACCGGAAAGGAGCTGCGTGATTGATGTTCTGGCATAATTTTAAATATACGTTAAAAACCCTTGCCAGAGATCGCATGCTGATTTTTTGGACGTTTGCCTTTCCGTTGATTTTAGGAACCTTATTCCAAATGGCCTTTGCGAATATTGAGTCCAGTGAAGAATTTTCACCGATAACGATAGCTATTGTGGAAAACGATGCTTGGAAACAGCGGACAGTATGGAACGAAGCATTCACGAAGCTGAGTGAAGAAGGCAGCGATGAGCAGTTGTTTCACACGCGATATACGAGTGAGGAAGAAGCGAAGGAACTGTTGGAAACCGATGAAATCAGCGGTTATTTGATGATGAAAGACACCCCACAGGTGGTCGTGGATGCCAGTGGGATAAATGAAACCATTTTTAAGCACGTCTGTGAAGAACTCATCCAATCGGAAACATTAACCGATATGATCGTGGAAAAGCAAACGGCGAAATGGATGGCAAATCCTGATCAAATGATCAATGATCCTGCGTGGCAGACCCGCCTTTATGAAGAGGTGAATGAAATATTACAAGCGGAAACAACGATGGTTCAAGATGCTTCTCCAACCAAGATGAGTTATACGATGATTGAATTTTATACGCTCATTGCGATGACGTGCCTGTATGGAGGAGTTCTCGCTATGGTGGCCATGAATCGTAATCTGGCCGATATGAGTGACAGCGGTAAGCGAGTAGCGGTCAGCCCCGCATCCAAAGGAAGTCTGGTGTTAAGCAGTATCAGTGCCGCCTATGTGGTTCAGCTGTTAGGACTGACATTATTATTTTCGTTTACATGTTTTGTACTTCATGTGGATTATGGGGAAAACTTCATCGGGTTACTGGGCTTAGCAGTGGTCGGCAGTTTGGCCGGCCTGGCGTTGGGGATTTGTGTTGCGGCGCTATGTAAGCGTAACGAAGCGACAAAAACCGGCATATTGATTTCCATCACGATGCTTGGCAGCTTTTTGTCCGGTATGATGGGGATCACGATGAAATATATTGTCGATACGAATTTTTCTTGGTTGAATCGCTTGAATCCAGCGGCGATGATTATTGTGAGGTTGACACGGTATTGGATACGGAAGCGAAACAGGAAGAAGCTTTGTTTTATCGTCAGATTCACTATATCATAACGATTCCTGAACACTTTCACAGCGATTTTATGGATGGCGAAAAACCGCAGCTGGTGGTGAAAAGCACCAATGATTATGAGGCAAGTTTGGCACAAATGCAGTTGGAACGTTATCTGAATGCGGCGAATGCGCTACGTTTTATATCAGAGAGTGAGGCGGAATTGGTGGCGAACATGGAGGCGGTATTCAGCGAAACAACGGAAGTGACGATGACTTCTAAGTTAGATACCGCCGGGCTAAATAAAGCCGCTTTCTATTATAATTTTGTCAATTATGCCCTTTTGGCCGGATGTATTTATGTCATCTGTTTGATCTTATCCAGCTTCCAACAAGAGCCGGTACGTAAAAGAACCTTGATCAGTAGTATGAATTTTGCCAAATATCATCGTCAGCTATTATTATCGAACAGTTTATTGGCGATCGCATTGTGGGGGTTCTATGTGTTGATCTCTTTGATATTAGTGGGAGATGTGATGTTCAGTGAGTATGGTCGGGCTTATATCTTGAATTCTTTTGTATTTACGCTGTGTGCTTTGGCACTTGCTTTTTTGATCGGTAATTTGGTGACGAATAAAAATGCGATGAACGGTATTATCAATGTCATTGCCTTGGGAAGCAGTTTCTTATGTGGCGCTTTTGTACCGATGGAATATATGCCGGATTTTGTGTTGCGCATCGCCCATCTTTTGCCATCCTATTGGTTTATTCACGCTAATAATCTCATTAAAGGAATCAAGACCTTTGATTCTGCTGTGTATCGGGAATTGTTGATACATATGGGCGTGGTTTTGGCCTTTGCGTTACTCTTTGTGGTGCTGGCTTATCTCATCGGACGAAAAAGGCGGAAAATCGCTTGATTTTTACAAATACATGTTGATATTGGAAATTGAAAATCTCGTAAAGTAAAGGCTGTGCGTATGTTTGCCTCATTCTGTTGCACACTAAATGACAGGGTGTGATATGATGAGACGAAAATATTGCGTCATGAATTTTTTGGCCTTTTTTGCGATATCCATGGTCAATACACAGCTGATCCCGTTTTTGACGTCAGTCGGTTATAATGTGGTGATGCGCGGTTATCTTCTGGCCGCCGATGCGGTAGTGGCCATCGTTGGTCAGTTCGCATTTGGCTATCTCTGTGATAAATATAAAAAAATAAAGCCGTTTTTTGCTTTGGCTTATGCGATTATGCTGGTAAGCGGCGTATTGATGTTTTGGCAAAGTCATCAGCTTTTCTGGTATCATTTGTGCTGTGTGGCATTAAGCGGCGGTATGGTAAAGGTCATTATGGGTTTGAATGAGACTTGGATGTTGGAAGCCGCCAGCGAGCATTACGGCATCCTGCGATCCTGCGGAGCATTGGGCTTAACGATCGGTTCACCGATTGCGGGAATGCTGAGCGATCATTTCGGTTATATGGCGCTGATTATCACCTTGAGTGCAGTCAGCGTCTTATGTTTTATTCTGATTAAAATGGTCGATGACGTCAAGAAAAGTCGGGAAGCGATTCGCTTGTCCTCTTTAAACAAGCTGTTTACGAATGTCCCGTATTTATTACTGGTGCTGATTTATTTATTGATCTATATGATCGGTACTGCCGATCAATATGTCGTGGTGGATAAAATGCTGAATCTGGGGGAAGGGCGTGCCATGGTGGGGATTAAATGGGCATTACAAGCATTTATGGAAGTGCCGCTATTTTTAATGGCTCAAAAAATATTAGCGAAGTTTCGTCCGGCAACATTGCTTATCTTTGGAACGGTGATGTATGCGGTGAAATTTGCTTTTTATGGCTATGTCCAAAGCGGTTGGGGGATCGTCACGGTGGCATCACTGCAATTGGTGACACTGCCGATTATCATGTTGACCAGTAAAGTATTGATCAAAGCAGAAACGCCGAAAGAATTATCGAGCAGCGCACAGATGTTTGCCATGGCGGTTTTTATCGGTGTATCGGGGTTGGTGACGCCGCTTATCACTTCCGCATTGTCCGATACGCTTGGATACGATATGACTTTGTATCTGGTGTCTGCATTTTCACTGGTACCGTTGTTCATGATTGGCTGTTATCTGCATATAAGCAAACACAAGACTTGCGAAGGAAGCGGAAAATCGGTACAATGATGAGGATAGAGAGGGATGGAGCGGATGAAACATTTCATTTTTCTAAAAGAAGCCAATGGCTGTTATGCCATGCAGGATCAGGGTTATACCATTTATCGTGGAGAATCCCTTTCGCAAAAGAATACGCATACGCTGATATTGCGCAACTCTTATCATGATCCGATCATTACCATTGATTGCTTAGTGAGTGGTACGTTTCGTTTTTTTCATGCTCATAAGGAGGCAGCGATGAATTTGCATATGGAACAAATGGATGGGCAGCTGATTTGGAAAAACGCAGCGCTTCAATGGAAACTTCCGGCGTCACAGTATTATTTCATCGCAATAAGGCATGCGCCATATGTCGATATCATTATGAGTGATGAGCGAGAAGTATTAGGCTATTCGCAAGGATTAAGCGGATGGTTGACAAGTAACAATTACAGCGCGCCGTTTGCGGCAATTTGGATGCTGATGCAGGAAAAAAGCGATATACGCTTTGTGGATGAAGCCACCTTTGGGCAAAAACGAAAAGAGGCCAAACAATGATTACGCTTGCCAATAAAACGTTGCTGATTGATCTGGATGGCACGATGTATCGGGGCAATCGGGTGATACCGGAGGCGATCACGTTCATCCAAAGACTTCAAAAGCATCATGTACCATATGTATTTGTGACCAACAATGCTACGCGCACCCCTAAGCAAAACGTTGACCATATGAAATCGTTGGGCTTTACCGGCATCAAACCGGAAGCGTTTTTTACTTCGGCGATGGCGGCAGTAGCACATATGAAAAGGATCAGTAAGGCAGAGAAGGTATTCTGTATCAGAGAAGCGGGATTA
>CAJUGR010000075.1 GCA_910586285.1 uncultured Erysipelotrichaceae bacterium | reverse complement strand
ATAATAGATATGATAAAGGATATCAATGCAATATTCCTATTTCTTTTATTCAATTCCACCATTGAAAGGTAATAACCGGTAACACAATAAATAAGCGGATAAGGTATAATCGCCATACTAAAATACTCGCTGATCTTTAAATGAAATAAACTTTGAATGGCAGATATTGTACCAGGAATAAGCAATGCCAACGTTATCAATGCTCTGTAATCATTCACAAGAAATTCTTTTATCATTTTTTTAACAAAAGGCAACATGAAATATAATCCAATTAGCATATATAAATACCAATAGGCAAGTTTCATAGGATTTTCCAATATTGTGAAAATAAAGTTAGAGTCCAGATTATTTTGTTCAATATAAAGATATAGCGAAACCAAAAGTAATGGAACAACAATTCTGAATACTCTCTTTTTTATATAGCTATAATCCCATTCTTTTTGCAATAACAGATAGCCGGAGGTCATCAGAAATAAAGGAACACCAATTTTACATATGGCAAATGATATGGAATAAAATAAAACGGAGATGTTATTATATCCTCCATATACTAACAACCAAGAACCGCTATGATTAACAACAACTAGGAAACACGCTAAGATTTTCAACAAATCCAACCATAAAATATGATGTTTTTCATGTATCCCCTCTCTTTTTGTATCAACATTTATCTGCATTAAAATCACCACTTTCCTTTATAGATCAAACTGTAATTGATCCATTTCTTTTACCGGTCCGTAACTGTGCCGATAAATATCTAACACACCATATTGATGCAATGCCGCGATATGTGCTTTGGTCGGATAGCCCTTATGCTTCGCAAAGCCATATTGGGGATATTGCACATCATAAGCCTTCATGATGCAATCCCTTGTGACCTTTGCCAAGATACTGGCCGCCGCTATACTAACACTTTTTTGATCACCCTTGATGAGTGAGATCACCTCAAAGGGACAATGAGGCAATGGCATGGCATCAGTTAATATGCCGTCTTTATAACGAAACTTTTCCGCCAAATCCTCCATTGCTTTCTGAGTAGCCCGATAAATATTTAACTCATCAATGATTTTCGGCTCGATAATGGATATATGATATTCATTTGCATCATTGATAATCACATGGAACATCTCTTTGCGTTTCTTTTCACTGATTTTTTTAGAATCATATATTCCTTCATGGTGATAATTTGGTGGAAACATAACCGCCGCTACTACCAATGGACCGGCAATCGGACCGCGTCCTGCTTCATCCATTCCGATAATGGCACGACGTCCTTCTTCCCACCACTGCTTTTCATATTCATTCGCTGTTTCCATCGGCACGCTCCCAAGTAATTCTACCTAATTTATCCTGACGAACTTCTTTTAAAAAAGCTATTATGGTTCGTTTTTCATCTGCCTCACCCTGATTGGTTAAATAGCCGCGGGCATTCGCAATGCGCCGCAGCAGTTCGTGAGGATCGTCACAAAGTTCCACTTGATAACGTTCTATCATCACCTGCGGTTTGCGCTCGCATAGTTCTCTCACCATCCAACAAGCGACCTCTTCCAATGGTAGCACATCATCTTTGATCGAGCCACACGCCGCCAAATACATCCCCACCATCGGGTCTTCAAATTTCGGCCATAACACTCCCGGAGTATCCAATAGTTCTAATTGATCATGGATTCTTGCCCATTGTAAAGAACGTGTCACTCCCGGACGATCGGCAGTCTGGGCGATGCGTTTTTTCACCAGCTTATTGATAAAGGTCGATTTCCCGACATTGGGGACACCGACCACCATAGCTCGAATCGCCCTTGGC
Source organism: uncultured Erysipelotrichaceae bacterium (assembly GCA_910586285.1). Lineage (GTDB taxonomy): Bacteria > Bacillota_I > Bacilli_A > Erysipelotrichales > Erysipelotrichaceae > C-19. Next base: position 7,834 of record CAJUGR010000075.1, on the reverse strand, counting down.
CGAATTCCGCGCCGTTTTTGTCTTTCGATTTTCTCTCTCATGATCGTTTGTGCTGCTTGAATCACCGGCTTGGTGATGGCTTCTTTGGGAATATCAAATGCCAATACATGAGTTTGATCATTTGACAATTTTTGAATCCATTGTTTGGTCTGTTCCGGCTCTGCCTTATCTTTTTTACTCAATATAATCAATCGCGGTTTTCCCTGACATAATTCATCAATCATCGGATTTCGAGAAGCATTGGGTATCCGTGCATCCCGCAATTCAATCACCATATCAACCATCCGCAGTTTTTCCTGCATCTCCCGTTTGGCTTTGGTCATATGACCGGGATACCAGTTGATATTAGCCATTCTCATATGATCCGTATTACTCTTTTTCATTGGTCTTCACTTCCCATCTTAATTTCCACCATTTTAGCATCAATGTTTCTAATCAACAATACTTTTATTCTCCCAATTTGTTAATATTTGCATATCTTTATTATGATCAGATAATTGCATCATAAGTTCTCGACATGCACCGCAAGGGATCCTAATATGATTTTGATCCCCGATACACACTAATTTTGTTACTCCCGCTTATCCTTGAGTAACCATAGTTCCTATTGCATTTCGCTCCGCACAAAACCCAAGTGGACAAGCACTTTCGATGCATACTCCAGTATATATATTTCCTTTTGTGGATAAAAGTGCTGTGGCGACACCGCCGGCACTGATACTATCCGATAAGATCCCATCATTTAATACCTCTATACATTTTTTAAATAACGCATCCCATATATCCGTTGATTCATATAAATACTCAATATGGATCGCAGCGCATCCTGATGTTTCAATTACTTCTTCGTATTCATGGAATACATACATATTTTCCATAACGCTCTGATTATCATTCACATTGGGAATAGTATATAAGATTCCTTTTGACTTTAATAAAATTTCCAGAGCATCGTAATGATTTACTTCTTAGACCTTACATATGATTCTCCTATGCTTTGAGTTTATAAAGTCAATCATGTCACCACACTTCATATCATCATAATAACAATTGTTATTTGCTGTTATTTCAATTTTTCTTTTCTTATGAATGATCGCCTCAAAGTCTCTGACACTGCTGTTTAATTTATATCTCATTTTTCATCTGCTTTTTTTTCATCAATATGGATCTATAAATATGGTTTGATACTGCTGTTCGGCTCGGATCTTAATATTTCTGTTTTATATCTGCTTTTCCATTCTTTACTCAATAAAAATATATGAATAAGAGTATTAAAGTATAAAGATATTTCCATGGATTTTGGTAAATGCCTTTATTGGCAGATTATCTGACTCCGCATTCAAGCTAAACAATATCAATCATCATTGGTCACAATGCGAAAATTAGGATAAAACGCATAAAAATGCTTACCGATGATATCTGAGCGCTGAAACGGTCCTCGTGCCCGTGAATCGTAAGAATCCGGTCGATTATCTCCTACCAAGAAGTATTCATTATCACCCAAGGTGACTTCTGCCATATCATTGGTAAAATTGCTGCGGGTACGTCCGGTTCCGTTGATATATTCATCATTTAAAAATGATTCTTCTACTGCTTGTCCGTTAATATACAGTACACCACTGCGATAAGCGACCGTTTCTCCGGGCAGACCAATCACCCGTTTTACCCATTGATCACCGCTTTCCGGCTCCACAACCGCGACCACATCAAAGCGATGAATACCAAAAATTAAGGGTGAAAAAATATTAGTCAAGCCCCGATCACCGTCTTCTAATGTCGGCAGCATGCTTCTTCCAGATACCGTTTCCGGCCGCACGACAAAAATCGGAATCAAATAGACCAATACCACAATAATGATGACAATTCGCAATAGATCCACTGTTTCCAACAGAAAACTTTCTCGCTTTGTTTTTTTGGCAAGCCGCTGTTCATCCATAGGCGCTCTTACTCCTCACTTGTTTCCTCACTATATTGAACATATTTCATTTCATCAAGGGGATATAAAATCATAACATCTTTTCCTACCAGTTCGCTTTCTTTAAACGGACCGTGAATACGACTATCCTCAGAGCGAGGACGATTATCGCCCATCAGCCAGTACTCTCCTTCCTGTAAGGTGACTTTCTCAAAATCAGAAGTAAATTGTCCTTCTTTCTGCATACTTTGTACATAGCTTTGATCAAGAAATTGTTGTTCTACCGGCTTATTGTTGATATAGAGAATATCTTTTTTCGATTCAACCGTATCACCAGGAAGTCCGATAACACGCTTCACCCAGTACTCACCGCGCTCTTCATTATATATAATAACCACATCATAGCGATTTACACTTTGAAACTTCACACTGAAAACATTGGTTAATCCGAATTCACCATCTTTTAATGTCGGGTACATACTGCTCCCTTCCACCCGAATCGGCTTCACAACGTAATTCGTCAGTACAATGACCACGATATAACAGATCACAAATACTTTTAATAGGTCAAACAATTCTAACAGAATCCGCTTACCAAGCTGATTGCGTTCCATGATGCTTCCTCCTTGCTTAGCAAAAAAGCCGGAAACCCCGGCCTTTTTATTACTTACGAATTTCTTTAATACGTGCGGCTTTCCCAGAACGTCCGCGCAAGTAGTACAGTTTATTTCTGCGTACCTTACCATGACGAACCACTTCAATCTTATCAATGATCGGAGAATGAAGCGGGAATGTTCTTTCCACACCGATCTGATTGGAAATCTTACGAACCGTAAACATCTCACTAATTCCACCGCCGGAACGGGTAATTACCAATCCTTCAAATACCTGAATACGCGATTTGTCGCCTTCTTTAATCTTTACATGTACCCGTACGGTACTGCCGGTTCTGAAAAACGGAATATCCTTTTTCAACTGACTTTTTGTTACTTCATTGACCAACTGCAAATTCATTTTCATCAAGCTCCTTTACTTACTTTTACACGTTGGGGTTCTTGAATCCTGTTGCATTGTTCAGCGGAACCTTCGTACCTTTGATTATTATGTCAAAAGGCTTAATAATAATAGCATATTTTACCAATCGCGTAAATACTTTTTCTATTTTTTTTCGTCTTCCTGCTTAATTTCTTCCATCAGTTGTGCTTCTTCCCGATTCAATGAGCGCTTCGCTAATAAATCCGGACGCTGATGAAGTGTTTTGCGCAGTGATTCCTTTAAACGCCATTTGCGAATATTCTCATGATGCCCGCTTAACAATACCTCCGGTACTTTCAGACCGTCATATTCAACCGGTCTTGTGTATTGCGGATATTCCAACAAACCGTTTTCGAAAGAATCATCTTCATGCGAATCACTGAGAATCACCCCATCTACCAAACGAATAATTGCATCACTGATGACCATTGCGGCCGGCTCCCCTCCGGTTAATACAAAATCACCCAATGAAACTTCCTTATCCACATAACTGCGGATGCGTTCATCGAAACCCTCATAATGACCGCATAATAAAATCAGATGATCGACTTTGGCCAGTTGATGTGCTGTGCTTTGATGAAAGGGTTGACCCTGAGGCGTCAGCATCACAACCAATGAGTTTTCACTGCGTATGGCTTTCAGACAATCAATAATCGGCTGGCACATCAAGACCATACCGGCACCACCTCCACACGGTGTATCATCCACGTGATGATGCTTATCGGTGGTAAACGTTCGATAATCCACGCAGTTAAACTCAATCTTTCCGGCGTCAATGGCGCGTTTGATAATAGAGGTGGTAACGAAACGATCAAAGTATTCAGGAAATAAAGTACATACCGTAATCTTCATCACATTCCCTCCAACAAATTCACAATCAAACGACGTTGTTCCTGATCCACCTGCAAGATAAATGCCTTCACATAGGGAATCAGTACTTCCCGATCTCCACGCACACGCAAGATCAACTGTTTCCCACCTTCTAACAACTCCGCCACTTCACCCAATGGTTGATGATCACTTGTCTCTACCTGCATATGCAATAAATCGTGGTAATAGATTTCATCATCATCCAGAGGCTGTAACTGATCAGAATCAATACACAAACGCGTACCGCGCCATGTTTCCACATCATTGATATCATTAATTTCCGCCAGTTTTACTAACAACACTCCTTTGTGCGGCCGTGCCCTTTCAATATGCCACTCTTGCATTTGACCATTTAGTTCTGTATAAACTTTTTTTCCCGGCGCAAAACGTTCTTCGACAAAGTCTGTTCGCGCTTTCACTTTAATTTCTCCCTTGATTCCATGAGTGCCGATCACCATTCCGATTGTTCTGTATTCCATAATTTCACCTCAAAAAAAGATGCGTTTTACAGCGCATCTCCATACGATTCAAACTTAATATTGATGCGTTTGCCTTCTTCCTTGCGAGAAGCAACCGACATCATATGACGGATTGCGGAAGCCATATTTCCTTTACGTCCGATCAAACGTGCTACATCATCACTGTTCGCGTAAACGTAAACGAGAATCTCATGCTCATCCAAAGAAGGCATCAACTTTACGGAAAGGCTTTCCTTATCTTCAACCATCGGTCTTACCAGATCCATTACGACCGTTTCGTAATCAACCATAACTATTTCGCGTTCTTTTCTTCGTGCAATTTCTTCATGATACCGTGCTTCGATAAAATACTGCGTACCGTATCAGAAGGCTGCGCTCCGTTTTTCAGCCATTTTTCTGCCAATTCGTTATTCAGAGTAATTTCGGCCGGATCTGTCGTCGGATTATAAGTACCGATGCTTTCAATAATACGGCCATCACGCGGATAACGAGAATCGGCCGCTACAATACGGTAAAAGGGTTTTCCTTTTTTACCCATTCTTTTCAATCTTAGTTTTACTGCCATGAGTATTTTCCTCCTATTAATATCACTTCAAACGTGTATCATTATACCATACATTTACTGGGTGTCAAGTATTTTTCCTTAACACCAACAAAATATCAGCGCCAACCTTTCTTTCCCATTCCCATACCGGGAAAACCACGCATTTTACCCATGCCTTTCATATTTCCCATGCCCATCGGCATCTTGCCGCCGGACATTTTAGACATCTGTTTCATCATTTGTTTCATCTTTTCAAATTCGGATAAGAGACGATTGACATCCTGTACCTTTGTTCCTGATCCTTTGGCAATACGATTCTTTCGGGAAGCTTTTAGGAGTGAGGGATTCAGTCGTTCTTCCTTGGTCATACTCAAAATGATCGCCTCACGCATTTTCATCGTGTTCTCAGCTTTCTCTTCATTGATTTGATTGGACATCTGTGAAAACCCCGGCAACATTTTCATAACTCCGCCTAAGGATCCCATACGTTTAATCTGTGCGAATTGAACCAGCATATCTTCCAAAGTGAATTGGCCGTTCATCATTCGTTTTGCGGATTTGGCACCTTGTTCCATATCCATCTTTTCCTGTGCCTGTTCCACCAAAGTGACAATATCGCCCATTCCCAAAATACGATCGGCCATACGATCGGGATGGAATACATCCAAATCATCAATCTTTTCACCTAGTCCGACAAATTTTACCGGTACTTGTGTGATGGTACGAACCGATAATATACCGCCGCCACGGGAATCACCGTCCAGTTTGGTCAATACCAAACCCGTCACATCCAGTTGTTCATGGAAGCTTTGCGCAACGTTGACGATATCCTGACCGGTCATGGCATCCACTGTTAATAAAATATCATCCGGGTGTATTGTCGCCTGGATATCCGATAACTCCTGCATTAATTCCTCATCAATGTGCAGACGTCCGGCGGTATCGAAAATTACCGTATCATATTGGTGTTCTTTTGCATAAGCCAATGCCTGACGCGCTGTTTCCAGTGCCGAGGTCTCCACCCCGAGTGTGAATACTTCCACACCAATCGTTCCACCTAACGTCACCAACTGTTCAATGGCTGCCGGTCGGATGATATCGCAAGCCACCAACAGTGGTTTGCGGTTCTGTTTCTTTTTAATCACATTGGCAATCTTTGCGGATGCCGTCGTTTTACCGGTACCTTGAAGACCTACCATCATGATGGTAGTGATTCCGCTTGTGCGATAATTTAACGGCGCATCTTGCGTCCCCAGTAAATCTACGATTTCATCATGAACGATTTTTACCACCAGCTGTCCCGGATTGATCGCAGTCATAACCTCCGTACCGAGCGATTTTTCTTTTACTCGTTCAATAAAATCCTTTACTACGCGATAATTGACATCCGCTTCCAACAGCGACATCCGAACTTCGCGCAACATTTCGTTCATGTTTTTTTCGGTTAATTTTCCTTTACCCGTAATATTACGAAACGCTTTTGTCATGCGCTCGCTTAATGATTCAAACGCCATTTTTCCACAACCCTTCTGCGTATTATTTCATCAATATAACGATTTCATTATAGCATATCCCTTGTATCCTTAAAAGCAAAACATATTCATTTCAGTCAAAGGCAATAAAATAACTATAACATGCCGGACTTAGGATGTACAAGTAATAAGAAGCTTAAATGCATTCGTCTGTTACAAAACAGATTGAACGAGGTCATCGGGAACGATTTCCATGACAGAAAAGAGTTGATTCCTAATGTTATGTGCAGTTGAAGAATACGATTGTTTATGATTATTGATTATCCTATGTACCATCATTCTCCTCTAATTCGTATAGAAAATTGAAATTACCGTTCTTTTCTTTATCTTCAATCAAAGTAATCCCAGACTATTCTTTTACTTGTAAATACTCCTTATATGCGTCTTCGGAGATAAAGATTCCTTATAAAATATCTTCTTCACCATTACACACTTTAAATCTGCTATCTTCTTGTATAAGAGATAGGCCATCCATGGTATCCCTTTCTACTTTAACGGCATTCCCGGTTTCTGCCTAAAAGATACAGAATCTGCTTGTCCTATCATTGCGATTGAGGAGTGGTCTTTGATGTACGCCAATAGGCATGCGGTGTGGCAATGATGCATTCTGCACTTCCTTCAATTTGGATGGTTTCCTTTGGCATTACCAGCACGCTGCCCCCCATAGAAATGGTGGTGCCCTCTATAATAAGGTTCCCGGAAACTACCGAAATAGCAGCAGCAAGTGAATGGGTGTTGGTATAGCTGTTTGATAACTGGATATGTTGCAAAGAAAACTCGCGCTGATCAAAGCTGGCACCAATGGAAAGTCTTTGTTTTTCCACCTTTAATGAGGAATCGAGATTCTCCAACGCTTCCTTTGTATGAATCGGTCTTGTGTGACCGTATTTGTCCTTTCGTTCATAGTCGTATAAACGATAGGTTATGTTTGTGGATTGCTGAATTTCATAAATCAAAGAACCTTTGGTCAAGGCATGCATCGTTCCACAGCGAATGTAAACAATATCTTCGTTTTCAACCGGGATATGTCCCATGACATCGTGAAAGTCTTTTTTCTGCAATGCTTCTTCAACAGCTTTTTTGCATCCAGTCACATTTTCGCCATATACCCAGCCATGTGTAGGCTTCTCTATAAAATACCAGGCTTCGCTTTTCCCATAAGGCAGATGCAATTGTTCCTTAGCATAGGCATCGGTTGGATGAATTTGAAAACTGACATCCTGTGCGCAAGAATCAAAGGCAATAATGAGGGGATATTCTTCACCCGCCAGCAATCCAAATGCGGCGGGATTTTGATTGACTGCCTCCATAAGGGTTGTTTTTCCCAAGTCATTTTGTATGCCGCAGTTGATACTCTCGATACCGCTTACCGTATAAACACAGCCGATCGTTTTCGAAGATGGATCTCCCTGATAAGCATGCAGACGTTCATCTCCCCAAAGGGTTTCCATCGTGATAG
>CAJUGR010000074.1 GCA_910586285.1 uncultured Erysipelotrichaceae bacterium | reverse complement strand
CCACTGTGCATACGTTAGGCAAATTTGCATTTGCGCGGATGATTTTCCTGGGGATGGGACCGCGTTCAAAGATGACAACCAAGCGGATGCGCAAAGCGTTTGCAGAAGTATCCAAATATGGCAAAGCGCCGATGTCGATGATTGCCAAAACGGCGGTGTGCGATGATATCGATCTTCATAAGGTTGCGGAGTTGTTTGCGGAAACGTATGAATTGGCAATTTATCGGGAAGCGAAGATCGGCAGTGAAAGCGAAGTCAAATATGATGCGGATATCGTTGCCGACGAAGATGTCAGTACGGATATAAAGCAAGGAGGTATTTATGCGCAGGGCATCAATCATGCTCGGGATTGGGCCAATATGCCGGCCAATATCATGACTCCCCAACAATTAGCGGAAGAAGCGCAAGTGTTGGCTGAGCGATATTCATTGGAGTGTACGATTCTTAATCAAAATGATCTTGTGAAATTGAAGGCCGGCGGACTCTTGGCAGTAGCGCAGGGCAGTGATCAAAAGCCGTGTATGATCGTATTGTCATATCAGGGGGCAGGCAAACAGGAACCTTATACAGTTTTGATCGGCAAAGGACTGACATTTGATGCCGGGGGTTATCATCTCAAGAGTGACAATTTTGATATGAAGTATGATATGTGCGGCGCTGCCGATGTGCTAGGGGCTATGGAGATCATCGCAGCCAGTCATTTTTCCCGCAATGTCGCTGTGGTAATACCGGCAAGTGAGAATCTGATTAACGGTTCGGCTTATAAAGGTGGAGACGTGATTACCACGATGTCAGGGAAAACGGTGGAGATCGTTAATACCGATGCGGAGGGACGCATGATTTTATGCGATGCGATTACCTATGCTCAAACCCATATTGACCATGTGGAGCGAATTGTCGATATTGCCACATTAACCGGTGCTTGTGCCAGGGCTTTGGGTGATGTATACACCGGTGTCTTTGCGAATCATGAAGAGTTTTACCGTGATTTTGTGAGTGCCTTGACGGAAAGTGATGAAAACGGTTGGCGCTTGCCGCTGGGTCAGGAATATCACGATGTTTTAAAATCCGACAGTGCGGATTTGATCAATTCCGCGAAAGGCAGTGCCGGCGCCAGCGTTGCGGCGTGTTTCTTAGAGGAATTTATAGCGGAAGGTATCGCATGGATTCACTTGGATATTGCCGGCGTGGCTTATAGTAAAGAGCAGGGGGCAAACGGCGTGATGGTGCGAACGCTGGCTAATTTGTGTCGCTGATAATACAGAAAATGAGGAATAATTTCCTCATTTTTTTTCGATGCAGGTTTTAGGATCCTTATCATTGCGAATGCCGCGACAAACCGGCTGCCGTAATCCGCCGTTGGTATTTTTTTCCATATAGCTAACAACGGCTACCAGATGCGGCTTGAGCCATACCGCCTGTTCATTTCCGTCAGGAACATAAGGAAAAGGACAGCTTCCTTTGGTGAAAGGGTATGAGTGAAACAAGCGCTGCGAGGTGCCCATCGTGACATGACCTTTGTATATCAAGCGTTCGTTTTGATATTGAGCGAGAATCAATGAAAGTATGCCTTTTTCCTTTTCGATATAACCACAAATGACGAAATCATCCTCTTCCCAGTTTTTACATTTGATCCAATCCTTTGTGCGTTTTGCGAACGCATAGGTGCTGTCCTTGCGTTTTGCCACAATGCCTTCCAAATGTTTTTGACTTGTCAACGCAAACAATGCGATTCCGTTTTCTTCAATATAACGGGAAATCGAAAAACGTTCATTTTCTTCTGTAATGATATCGGACAGTCGCTGTTTACGCCGCATCAACGGCTCTTCATTGACAAGATGATCACGATCATACAAAATATCAAAAGCGGTGAAACTGGCTGGTGTTTGGGCAGCAGCCAAGCGGATTTTAAAGGGATCTTTCATTAATGAACGGCGCTGTGAAGCGAAGAAATCCACGTGTTCATGATGATAAACAAAGAGTTCGCCATCTAAAACACAGCGATGTTTCACCATTGTATGGAGCTGTGACAATTCGGGAAATTGATTCGTAATCTGTAATTTTCGTTTGTTGAACAGTTTGGTGTCCTTGTCTAAATAGGCCAGACAGCGGGTGCCGTCCAGCTTCAATTCATAAATATAATTTGCATCGTTAAAAGCTGGTTTTTCATCAGCGATGAGCATGGGGGAGAGCAGATGTTGGGAAAATACGTCATCCATTTTAATGCCTTATCGCTTTCTTGCGGGATGAACCACTTTTTTTCTGCATCACGACGCTTTGTTTCAAGGCATCCATCAGATCGGCAATATTGTCGGATTCCGTTGGTTTGGCTTTGACGATTTCCTGCCCGTGAATTTTCTTTTGGATTGCCTCCATCAATCGCTGTTGGTACTCATCAACGTATTGCATTGGTTCAAACGGTGCGTTCATGGAATCCAACAGCTGAAGCGCTATTTTTGTTTCCTTGGAACTGATTTTGGGATGGGCAAAAGCCTTGGGAACCGCGACGATTTCATCATAGTAAAACAATGTTTTTATGAGTATGTAATCTTCCTTGGGACAGAGTGCCAACAAGGTTTCTTTGGTACCCAGGACGGTTTTGGCAATGGCAACCTTATCTGATTGTTTCATTGTCAAACGCAGTAATTCATATGCTTTTTCACTGCCGTTATCGGGAATGGCATAGTAATTTTTCTCATAATAAATATCATCAATATCATGTAGATCACAGAATTGTAAAATGTGAATGGAGCGATCTTTTTCGGTTTTCATCGCATCCAGTTCCGCTTGGGTCATGATGACATATTTATCCTTTTCATACTGATATCCTTTCACGATGTCATCGGCCTTCAATTCCTTTTCACAATTGCCGCAGAACTTTTTATAACGAACGCGCTGTTTGCTTGATTTGCATAATTGATTGAATGCGATATGGTTATCTTGGGTAGTTCGATACAGAGATATCGGTATATGAACCAAACCAAAGGAAATGGCTCCTTTATGAGCAACAGCCATCATGATCACCTCGATTACCCTTATTATGGTTTTGATTTTTTGTATTATACAATTGCTAAGAAAAGCAATGCTTGTCAGAAAAGCATCGCTTCTTTGTCACAATGAATGTTTTCGATACTGATAGAATGTTTTATGTGATGATTCCAGACTGTTTGATAATCATTCTGCGTGCTTTACGCAGCTGTCTTGCTTCTTCTGGTGGTGGGGGATACAGTTCATCATAAATTGCGATTGCCGCCCCACATATATGATGAAACTGATCCAGCAAGGAATCAAGGGTATCAACATCATAAGTAAGGCCATTACGTTTAGCTGTATTTAAAATGTCTATGAGCTGATTCGGGTCATGTGTTTCCCGATACCGCTGCAAACTTGATTCCAATTGACTCACAATGTCCTGTTTTCTATCTCTTTGTAACATCCCCATCTCCCCCTTTCTATGGTTGATTCCCTAGAAAGAAACCCAGTATCTCCTCCTTAATCTGACCCCATCATGACGCCTATTATTTTACAGCGAATTGCATTATGTTTCAATAAGAAAACAAAAATTCACATAATTTATATGTTATATCACTTAATTTAAAGTTAAGTCTTGCTGCTTTTTTTGTTGAAATTTCAGCCGTCTTGAATGTTTTCTTATCGCACTCAAAAGGCACTTGTGATATAATTATGCGTGAGGTGATTTGGTGTCGGTATTAGCGGGCTTAAATGAGCGACAGAAAGAAGCGGTTTTGTGCATTGATCAGCATTTGCGAATCATTGCGGGAGCCGGGAGCGGGAAGACCCGAGTGGTCACCAGCAGAATTGCTTACCTGATCGATGAATGCCACGTATGGCCACATCAGATTTTGGCAATTACCTTTACCAATAAGGCAGCACGCGAGATGAAAGAGCGAGTTTTTTCCTATCTTGGTGATATGAGTCGAGGAATCCAAATTTCCACCATTCATTCCTTTTGTGTTCGATTGTTGCGTGAAGATATTTATGAACTTGGTTATCCTCGCAATTTTACGATTGTGGACAGTGATGATCAAAAGAGCATTTTAAAAGAAGCTTATAAAGAATACAACATTGATGTGAAAAGTTACAGCTATGCGCATGTGCTTGGTTATATATCCCGTCAAAAGACTCACTTTGTCGATCCAGAAGCGGCGATGATACAGGCGGGAACATGGGAAGGGGAACGGATCAAGGCGCAGGTCTATGCATTCTATGATAAAAGACTTCATGATATGATGGCGTTGGATTTTGATGATCTGTTGTTATTTACTCATCGGCTGTTAAAAAACCAACCGGAGATCAAAGCCAAATGGCAGCGTCGTTTTCGTTACATCCATGTGGATGAATTTCAGGACGTGGATCGGCTTCAATATGAAATCATCACGGAAATTACCGGTGAGGATGCACTTTTATGCGTGGTCGGAGATCCCGATCAGACCATTTATACATGGCGTGGTGCCCAAGTGGATATCATCATGAATTTTGAACGGGATTTCCCTAATTGTAAAACGGTGGTTTTAAACGAAAATTATCGCAGTACCCAGGCAATTTTGAACGGCGCCAATGCGTTAATTGCACACAACCAAAATCGCATCGAGAAAGAATTGTTTACCCGCAATGAGGGAGCGGGAAAGATCATACATTTTTCGGCCATGGATGATTATAATGAACCGGTGTGGGTGGCATCGCGGATTCGCACGCTGCATCAATGCGGAGTGAATTTTAAAGAAATCGCAGTATTATATCGCAGTAATTACTTATCCCGATCACTGGAAAAGGCTCTGCTGGAAGCAAATATACCTTATCGTATATACGGAGGAATTCGTTTTTATGATCGGGCGGAAATCAAGGATGCGCTCAGTTATTTGCGGTTATTGGCACAGCCCAACGAAGCGGATCCCAAAGAACTGTGGAAAGATTTGGCCATCAAACGGGTGATCAATGTACCAAGGCGCGGTATCGGTGCGAAGACACTGGAGCGTTTGGAGGAAATCGCTCGTGAACATGACACCAATTTATATGAGGCATGCAGAGTGTTCGCCAATCAAAGCAGCAAAGCCGCGGTAATGATTCGGGAATTTGTCGAAGTTATCGAACGCTGCCGGGCAATGGTTGAGGATACCAGTATTGATACGCTGTTGAAAACCGTATTGGATCAAAGCGGTTATATGCGGATGCTGGAAGCGGAAAAAGAAATTGAGCGCGTAGAGAACATCAAGGAATTACTTCACGATATGGAAGTCTTTATAGAAAATGATCCGCAGGCTACGCTGGATGATTATTTACAGATGATCTCTCTGTATACCGATAAAGAAGAAAACGATGATTCGCAAACCCAATATGTTCAGCTGATGACCATTCATGCAGCTAAGGGATTGGAGTTTAATTACGTGTTTGTGTATAGCTTATGTGAGGGGATTTTTCCCAATGAGCGTAGTGTTCAGGAAGGCGGCAGAGAAGCGATGGAAGAAGAACGTCGGCTTGCCTATGTCGCTTATACAAGAGCAAAACAACAGCTGTTTCTCAGCGATGCACAAGGTTACAGCTATATGTTGGACCGCATTAAGACCACATCGTGCTTTGTGAAGGAGATTCCGGACGAGTACTTGGAAGAAGTAGGCGTCAATCGCTATGCGAATGTTCCTTATCGCGGCGCGCAGCAACAACCCAAAGAAAAGAAATCTTTTGGCATTTCGGCCGATTCGTTTTTGGCATCGGTGAATGCGCAATCCAAACTTGCGATGCCGCAGGAAATGCGTGAAGAAGGTGTAAAACGTCGCGGCGGTAAACTGCATAAGGGAGATGTGGTGGAGCATACTGCTTTTGGCGAAGGTGTGATTGTCAGTATTAAAGATGGTTTGGCAACCATAGCTTTTGATCATAAATTCGGAATTCGTAAAATTATGGCGGATCATCCTTCGCTGCGAAAAAAATAGGAGGAGCGTATGGAAAAGGAAGCGGCAAGCAAACGCATTCATGAATTACGAACGATCTTGGATCGCTTTGCTTATGAATATTATGTACTGGATAAGCCGAGTGTCAGCGATCGGGAATATGATCGCTATTATCAGGAACTGATGGCGCTGGAAAGCGAATTCCCGCAGTTTTGGGATCATAATTCTCCGACCCAACGAGTCGGGGGAGCTGTGTTAAAAGGTTTTACACAAGTAACCCATCAGCGAATGATGTTAAGTTTGGGCAATGCCTACAATCGTGAGGATTTGGATAACTTTGATCAGCGCGTACGCACGGAAGTGGCACATCCGCAATATATGGTAGAATTGAAAATTGATGGCTTGGCGATGTCGATTCTTTATCGCAACGGTCATTTCGTTCAGGCAGTGACACGTGGGGATGGTACGGTCGGTGAAGATGTGACGAACAATGTACGAACCATTCGTTCCGTTCCGATGCACATTGACATGGAAGGCGAAGTGGAGTTGCGCGGTGAAGTGTATATGCCGAAAAAAAGCTTTGAACAACTCAACGCAAAACGAGAGGAAAACAACGAAGAACTGTTCGCGAATCCACGGAATGCGGCGGCCGGCAGTATTCGTCAATTGGATTCCGCGATTGCGGCGCAGCGAAAGCTGGATGCGTTTTGGTATTACTTTGTCAATGCCCGTGAGTTTGGCATTAAAACTCACCATGAGGCGATGGAGCGCATGGATGAACTTCATGTCCGCACCAATTCACAGCGCCGCTTGTGCAATAATATCGATGAGGTTTGGGACTATATTCAAACGATGAGTGAACAGCGAGCTGACTTGCCTTATGAGATTGATGGAATCGTAATCAAATTGGATGACTTGGATGAACAGGAACAGATGGGCTACACGGTAAAAACACCGCGGTGGGCCATTGCCTATAAATTCCCGGCTGAGGAAGTGGAGACGCGTTTGTTGGATATCGTCTTGAGCGTAGGCAGAACCGGACGCATCACCCCCAATGCCGTATTGGAGCCGGTGCGGGTGGCCGGAACCAGCGTATCGGCCGCAACCCTGCACAATGAGGATATGATCGCGCAGAAAGATGTGCGTATTCATGATATGGTAGTCATACGCAAAGCCGGTGACATCATTCCGGAAGTGGTGCGATCATTGCCGCAGCGTCGTGACGGTCATCAAATACCCTATGTATTTCCCGAGCATTGTCCGATTTGCGGTTCGCATATTGTTCGCTTTGCGGATGAAGCCGCACATTATTGTATCAATCAGGATTGCCCGGCACGTGTGGTCGAAAGTATCATTCATTTTGCCAGTCGTGATGCAATGGACATCGATACGCTGGGGGATAAGAAAATCGAATTTTTCCATCATCAAGGATTATTAAATACGGTGGAAGATATTTATCATTTAAAAGAGCATCGTGAAGCCATTTTAGCGATGGAGGGCTTTCAGGAAAAAAGTTTTGAAAAAATGATTGCGGCCATTGAAACCAGTAAAACCAAAGGACTGGATTCCCTTATCTTTGGATTGGGAATCCGCCAGGTCGGAAAGAAAGCTGCGCGGATTTTAGCGCAGGAATATGAAACAATGGAGGCGTTGATGGCGGCGGAAGTGAAAGATCTGGTGGAGATAAAGGATATCGGAGAAATCACAGCGCAGTCATTGTGTGCTTTCTTTAACGAAGAGCGCAATCAGACCTTGATTGCCCGGTTAAAGGAAGCAGGTGTGCAGATGAGTACTGCCAGGCAACACGTTCAGGAAAGCCAATTCAGCAATCTGACCGTGGTATTGACCGGTTCCCTGGCTCAGTTAACTCGTAATGAAGCCAAAGAACTGTTAATTTCGCTTGGGGCCAATGTGACCGGTTCCGTATCGAAAAAAACCGATTTGGTTATTTATGGGGAAGCTGCCGGCAGTAAGTTAGACAAAGCGCAGGCCTTAGGGGTGAAGACAATGGATGAAGCAACCTTTATGGAAGAGGTGAAACGATATGAACATTAAAGCAATCGCGCTCATCGGTTGTAGTGCAGCGATGTTGTTAAGCGGCTGTTCATCACAGGAAGATGAGAATCCGGAAACAATGGTGGAAACCCAAGCGTTACAGTCCGGTGATTATGGTGCGGCCTTGCCTTTCCAAAGCACATCATTGCGGCAGCAGCATCAAATTCGCAGCGCTTCCTTAATTGATAATTTATATATCGGCACAGGGTTGTTAAGCTATACAAAAGGGCGATTTTCCCCGAGCAGTTATACGATTCAGGAAGGGCAATTTCTTGTTTATGATGAGTTAGACAACTTGTTAAGTCGCGAATCGGACAGTAATCCCGATGCGCTGAATCCGGCCAGCGGATCACAATTTGATACCGGCAAGGGTAATGTTGAGAGTGCTGTGTTGGTCCGTGACATTTATGAAGTGGATTTTATTCGCGACAAAGAAACCAAAGGCGTCGGCATTGCGTTGGTACTTAACGGCATTGTCGGTGACCAAAATATTGAGGTGAATGCGGATCGGCTTCAGGCTTTTGGTGAAGAAGCCGCCCGCAAACTGGTGACTTATTTGCGTAAAATGCCGGAAATCGGTGATTCGATGCCGATCTATGTGGCGTTGTATAAAAATATGTCAACGGAAAGCACACTGCCGGGAACTTTTTTTAGCGAAGCCTATTTTGAGGGAAGAAGTGCTAATTTCTCCGATATTGATGAACAATGGGTGATGTTCCCCGGTGATGAAGCATCTGCTTTGGACAATGCCAGTGCCACACAGTTTTTGCAGGTTAAAAACTCACTGGCAAATTTCTTGCCGGATGATGTCAGTATGATCGGCAAAGGCCGCTTTCGTGACGGTAAGCTGAGTGAATTACATATTACGGTGGAGATGTATGCCAAAACCGCAACCGAAGCATTATCGCTCACCCAGTATTTAAAATCGCTGTTGAATACGTTCTCTTCCCTGGATTATAAAATTCAAGTGGAAGTACGTTGTCAAGATGTGACCATTGCGACCATGGTGCGTGATATCGGTGAAAAAGATGTGGAAGTCAATACGCTGTTATAAAGGAGGAAATCATGGCACAAAAAGATCAGGAATATTTCAAACATTTGGCTCATCAGCTGATGTTTGATGTGAATGAAACAGAAATTGAGCAATTACAGGAAGAATTTGAAACGCTGGATAAGCAAATCGCGCTTTTAGAGCGTATTGATACAACGGGAGTTGAGCCCATGGTGTATCCCTTTGAAGCGGAAACTTCGTTTTTAAGAGCGGATGAGGTGACCCATACGCTGAGCCGTGAGGATGCGTTAAGCAATGCGAAATCGGTGATGGCGGGGCACATTCATGTGCCGAAGGTGGTGAAGTAGTATGGAAATGGCAAAGTGGCGCAGTCAAGATGTGAAAACACGCGTATATGATGCGATGGAAAAGGCGAGGCGAACGCAATCGCAGCTCAATGCGGTGGTGACTTTCATTGATGTGGAAGAGCAACTGAAGCGTTTGGAGACAATGGATCCCAAGCTGCCGTTGTATGGAATTCCGGTGGTATTAAAGGACAATGTGAATACCAAAGGTATCCTAACGACCGCGTCTTCACGGATTTTAAGCAATTATGTGCCGGTTTATGATGCCGCAATTTGTGAAAAACTGAAAGCAGCCGGGGCAATTATTATCGCCAAAGCCAGTATGGATG
>CAJUGR010000073.1 GCA_910586285.1 uncultured Erysipelotrichaceae bacterium | reverse complement strand
TACACCTATTTGTGACACTATTCATGTCACAACACTATAATTAAATGCAACTTTTAATATAAAAAAACTCGTTCCTAAAGCAGAAGCGAGGTTATCTCAACGAACATCCATAATGATATTCGCAAATATATCTAAATGGTGCCCGAGGCCGGACTCGAACCGGCACGGTATCGCTACCGACGGATTTTGAGTCCGTTGCGTCTACCAATTTCACCACTCGGGCGAGTGCTTTATTATTGTACACGAATTCATCTTAAATTGCAACAGCCATTATAAAAAAACATTAAATTTATGCATCATTATCAAAGAGTACCCAGATATCATAAAGAATAATTATTTATGAGACACGAAGGCCAAGCATCTAGCGATAAGGAAACACGAAGATTGAATTCTTTGTTTCATCAATCAATCGGTATCACATTTTCTGATAACGCAGCTTCCTTTTCACGCTCATTGATATAGCCGGCTTTTACCATCGCTGTCAACACTTGTTCCTGCCTGACTTTGGCATTCTCATAATGATCGGATAATTGGTAATTCGCTGGTGATTGCGGCAATCCTGCCAACATGGAAGCCTGGGCCAGCGTCAACTGTGAAGGTGCCACCCCAAAATATCCGTAAGCTGCTTCATAGACTCCCATATGATTATCTCCGTAATTAATAATATTAACGTATATCGTCAATATTTCATCCTTTGTCAATTCTTGCTCTAAGTCCCTTGCCACAAATAATTCCGCAACCTTTCTGGTAAGAGACGGTTCATAACCAAAATACATATTTTTACCCAACTGCTGCGTGATCGTAGAACCACCTGACTTATTAAAACCGAATATATTTCCCAACATCGCTCTGCATGTCGCCAAGATATCCACACCTCCATGCCGGTAAAAACGGCGATCCTCAATTGCTATCGTAGCGTTTAACAGATCATCGGAGATTTCATCAATGTCAGTAAAATGAGGTTGATTGCGAATCTCATGGATCTTATCTTCAAGCGCAATGGTACGAACAGCTGCCTGATATTGATGATAACCCATTATAGTTATGATACTGATTATTAATATCACAACGCAGGAGAGAATCACAAGTAATTTCTGCCACCATTTCATATACATCACCTAATACGATTATATCACAGCCATCAAAATTTCTATCTTATCTGACATATGTATTACGAAACTGTAAGAATCCCATATCACAAAAAAACCAATGGAAGCTAATCCTTGGTTTCTTGCGTATAAATCAATGTTCTCATCGATATTGATTGACAGATTTCATTATTTGCTTAATTTGTGCCTCAGAAGGTTTCCGACCCATCTGTAAGAACATCGCACGGATCATTTTTTCATTGATCGGTGGATTATCACGAAGCTGTTTTTCAAACTTCTTACGAGTAAAGTAAAAGCCTAAGAATCCCCCTATCACAAGACCTGCGATAACATAGCCAATCGACATCCAGAAATTCATATGCAAATCCTCCTCACATATACACTTATTTTACTATGTTTTAATGTGATTTACAATACTTTTCTTTTTTACAATTCATCTTTTTGCGGACAAGTGATAAAAGATCGATAAATACGGCGCAAAAACGGTAGGAACGGATTATCCTCAGATTGAGAAAGGGTCACGCAAAACGAATCGCATTGCATCGTATAGATTGTTTTTTTCAACGCATTCTCATAATAAATAATATGATCACTTAAATATATGTCATCGTTGTGAAAATAATGAATGGCTCTCTGACATAATTCTTCTTCATCCGGTTTTTGTATCAGTGCCTTACACTGTTCTTCACTTAAAGTTGACAACTGATTTAATAAGTCAGGATGAGATTGAATAAAGTCGGCAAAGCCCGGTTTTAATGCATAACAAATTGACTTCATAATATCACCGACATGATCGTATCATGTATTTCACAAGAAAAATGTCGAAACAAAAAGCCCCTGTTTCAGAGGCTTTCTGATCTTATTGTTTTGCCAAGCCCATGGGTTCCGGTTGAAATAACCGAGCATCCATTGGCTTTAAATCATCCGCAATCGCCGGAGTAAATTCCATTTGATCCAAAATATCTTTTTGCAAGTCCACACCCGGCGCAATCTCCGTCAAGGTCAATACGCCATTGATGAGACGGAACACAGCCCGTTCAGTGATGTACATAACGTTCTGATCATTTTCTTTCGCATATTCAGCGGAAAAGGTAATCTGTTCCACATCTTGAATGAACTTCTTCACTTTTCCTTCCTGCAGAATTTGAAGTTTTCCATCCGCCACATTCACCTTTAAACCGCCGGCCGTAAAGGTTCCGCAGTAAACCACATTTTTGGTGTTCTGCGTAATATTGATGAAACCACCGCAACCGGCAATTTTTGGACCGAATTTAGATACGTTGATGTTACCGAAGCGATCGCACTGAGCCAGTCCCAAGAAAGCTTGTCCCAAACCACCGCCATCATAGAAATCAAACATGGCCGGTAAATCAATGATACAATCAGGATTGGTTACCGCACCAAACGCGTTACCGCCGCTGGGGAAACCACCAATGCCGCCGGCTTCCACTGTCAGTTTCAAGCCCGGCATTCCTTCCTCATTGGAAACATTAGAAATTCCTTCCGGTACTCCGATGCCCAAATTAATAATCGCTCCCGGAATCAGCTCCATAGCACTGCGCCGCGCAATGACTTTGCGTTCGTTTAGCGGCATCGGCGCCATACTGTCAACCGGTACTCGACATTCGCCGGAAAAAGCCGGATTGTATTGTGATACATACGTCTGCATATGATTTTCCGGTATGCTTTGAACAATCGCATCCACAAGAATTCCCGGTACTTTCACCTTGCGGGCATCCAGTGTTCCGCTCTTTACGATGGTTTCTGCCTGAACAATGACCTTGCCGCCCTGATTGTGTACTGCCTGTGCCAAAGCAAGCGATTCTAATGCACTGGCTTCCTTTTCCATCGTATAGTTGCCATCCTCATCACAGATAGTGGCGCGTAAAAATGCCACATCGAAATGCTGCGCTTTATAAAGTAAGCGTTCTTCTCCGGCCACTTGAACAAGTTCCACCAAATCCTCAGTTGTACGCTCATTCATCTTTCCGCCTTCCAAGCGTGGATCGACAAAGGTTTTCAAACCGACATGGGTCAATGTACCCAATCTTCCACCCGCAATATCACGGTAGAGATGACCGATTGTTCCCAAAGGCAGATTATAGCCTTCCACCTTATTTTCCGCAATCATTTTCTGCAACTGCGGAACCAAGCCGAAATGACCGCCCACAATTCGCTTTAATAAACCATCATGCGCCAAAGCATTTTCTCCCCGGCGATCTCCATCTCCGCCGCCGGTACAGAAATGCAGCGTCAAATCACGAGGACTTCCGGTTTCTAAGAAACGCTTTTCTAACGCATTGATTAATTCCTGCGGCAGTACGCTTCCGATAAATCCGACAATGCACAGAGTATCTTTGTCCTTTAACAATGAAACCGCTTCAGCCGCACTCATAATTTTACTCATAGGGATTCCTCCTTCTACCGATGTCTTGATTACCAAAAAAATTTATACAAGGCACCTTTGATTTGTTTTTATTTATTGGAGAATGTCTTTTCCTTTGCTTTTTCCAAGAAGCAGGTCATACCGTATGTTTGATCCTCAGTGCGGAAACAATCAGCAAATTCCTTGACTTCGATTGCGATACCGCTGTCAATATCGCTCTGCAATCCGTCATTGATGGCGCGTTTGGCATTTGCAACCGCAATCGGCGCATTTTTAGCGATACCGTTTGCCATTTTCATAGCGGCGCCCATCAATTCTTCAGCCGGATAAACGGCGTTGACCAAACCGATGGCATAAGCACGATCCGCTTTGATATTACGAGCGCCGAAGATCATTTCTTTGGCAACTCCCGCACCGACCAAACGCGCCAATCGCTGCGTTCCGCCAAAACCCGGCGTAATACCCAAGCCGACTTCCGGCTGTCCGAATACTGCATTTTCCGCTGCCAATCGAATATCACAGCTCATGGCCAATTCGCATCCGCCACCCAACGCAAAACCGTTTACAGCAGCGATAACCGGGCAACGGAACGTTTCAATTTTTCGGAACACTTCATTCCCAAACTGACCGTAAGTAGCGGCTTCCTCCACACTCTTATCCTTCATTTCCGCAATATCCGCTCCGGCTACGAAAGATTTTGCGCCGGCACCGGTAATAATGATACAATAAACATCTTTGTTCGCATTGATTTCATCCAATGTCTGATTCAATTCAGTCAAGACTTGGGTACTCAATGCATTCAGTGCTTTTTCACGATTGATCGTAATGATCGCTACATGATTTTCAGTATTCAATAAAATGGTTTCCATAGTAACATCCTTTCTTATTTGTTCTTCTATTTCTTCTTTCATCGAATTAACTTATTATACTTGGAAAAAGGCGAATCGCAGCCAATTTCAACGAATCATGAAATTACCGATTCACCTTTTATTTACATCAGATTATTTCGTATAGTCGTAGAAGCCAACACCGCTCTTCATACCCAGCTTACCGCCACGTACCATTTTACGCAACAAGGTACAAGGACGATATTTCGGATCGCCGGTTTCTTTTTGCATGACTTCCATGATGGCCAATACAATATCCAAACCGATCAAATCACCCAAAGCCAACGGTCCCATCGGATGATTTGCGCCCAGTTTCATAGCCGTATCAATATCCTCAGCGGATGCCAAACCTTCTTGATAAATAAAGATGGCCTCGTTGATCATCGGAATCAAAATACGATTTACCACAAAGCCCGGACCTTCCGCAACTTCTACCGGAGTCTTGCCCAGTGTTTTAGAAATTTCTAAAATGGCATTTTTCGTTGCTTCACTGGTATTGATACCGGAAATGACTTCAACCAATTTCATACGATCGGCCGGATTGAAGAAGTGCATGCCGATCACATTGTGTTTCACACCCTTGGCAATTTCCGTTACCGACAAGGAAGAAGTATTGGTTGCAAAGATACAATCTTCTTTACAAATATCATCCAAAGTCGTAAACAGTTCCTTCTTGGTTTCCATGATTTCCAGGACAGC
Source organism: uncultured Erysipelotrichaceae bacterium (assembly GCA_910586285.1). Lineage (GTDB taxonomy): Bacteria > Bacillota_I > Bacilli_A > Erysipelotrichales > Erysipelotrichaceae > C-19. Next base: position 5,092 of record CAJUGR010000073.1, on the reverse strand, counting down.
TTCTACAATCAGATCGCAATCTGCCAGATCTTTGTATTCGCCGGCATGAAGATTTCCTTTGATTTCATTAGCGCTGTCTGCGGTGATTTTCTCGCGAGCAACCAATTTATCCAATTTCTTGGCGATTTTATCAATGCCGCCCTGTGCCCATTCTAGCTTGATATCACAGACGGTTACATCATAACCGTTGCTTGCAAATGCATTGGCAATACCTTGGCCCATTGTTCCTGCGCCAATCACTCCGATTTTTTTCATGTTTTACATCTCCTTTTATATTTATATTTGTATTTATGCTTTTTTTGCTGCGATGATTTCTTCTTTTAACAACGGCAGTACTTCTTCGACATTACCGACGAAGCCCATGTTGGAAACCGAGAAAATTTCCGCCTGCGGATCACGATTGATCGCAATGATCATATCGGATTTATCCATACCGGCAACGTGCTGACATGCGCCGGAAATACCACAGGCAATATAGAGGCTCGGGCGAACCGTTTTACCAGTCTGACCTACCTGAATGGCCTTATCCGCAAAGCCATCATCAACGACCGCACGAGAACAGCACATTGCGCCGCCCAATTCATCCGCTACGGCCTGTACCATATCCAAGCAACCCTCTGCGCCACGTCCGGCACCAACCAAGATATCACATTTGGTAATATCGATACCTTCTGCCACTTTGGCAATCACTTCTTTTACGACAACCTTTGCATCCGTATCGGTAAATGTCGGTGCAAATTCGATCATTTCACCGCTACGACTGGTATCAGGTGCATCCATCGCAAATACGTTAGGACGGATGGTGGCCATCTGCGGACGTGTATCCGGGCAGATGATCGTACCAAACAGGTTTCCGCCAAACGTTGGACGTGTTACCAGCAACAATGCTTCGTCTTTCTTTTCCGGATCCATTTCGATCTTTGTCGCATCGGCCGTTAACCCGGCGTTGATACGAGCGGCAACACGCGGTGCCAAATCACGACCCAATACAGTAGCTCCCGTCAATAAAGAATCCGGTTTGAATTCTTGAATCACTTGGGTCAAAGCATCAGCATAGAACTGCGTGGAATAATCTTTCAACAGCGGATGATCTACAACGACTACGCGATCGGCACCGTGTGCGATCACCTCATTCGCCTTGTCCTTGATCTCATGTCCCAACAAAATACCGACTACACTGTAATTCATATGAGGAATGGACGCAACCAGCTTTCTGGCTTCGGAAATCAATTCATATCCGACATTGGCAATTTCCCCGTTCTTCTGTTCTACGAATACGTAGATATCTTTATATCCTTCAAATTTCGCCATGATTTTGTCCTCCTTATTTTGTGATTAATTGCTTTTCTTTTAATGTTTTCGCAATTAATTTCGCTGCTTCATCGGCCGGCAAAGTAAATGTTTCCGTTTCCGCTGAAACATCTTTGGTAAAGGTATGATGAACCTTCGTAGGAGAACCGGCCAATCCGACTTTGCTTTCATCAATGCCCAGATCATCAAAAGTCCAAATCGTTACTTCTTTTTCCATCGAATCCACAATGTCATTGCAATTCATATAGCGCGGCGTATTCATACCGCTCAAAGTCGTTAATACCACCGGCAATTTTGCCTCGATGATTTCTTCACTGTCTTCCAGAGCTTTTTTCACGGTAATGGTCGTATCATTGATCGCCCTGATTTCATCCACATACGTAACTTGCGGAATGTCCAAACGCTCTGCGGTCTGCGGCCCTACCTGCGCGGTATCGCCATCAATTGCCTGACGCCCGGCAATAATCAAGTCAAAGCCCAATTTTTTCAATGCGGCTGCCAAAGTGGAGGAAGTCGCACAAGTATCAGCTCCAGCAAATTTGCGATCAGTGATCAAAACGCATTCATCCACACCGCGCGCATACAATTCTTTCAACATTTCGGTTGCCTGAGGCGGCCCCATGGAAACGATCGTAACCGTTGCACCAGTTGATTCTTTCAATTTTAATGCTTCTTCGACTCCGGCCAAATCATCCGGATTGATAATACTGGGAACACCTGCACGAATTAACGTACCGGTTTCCTTATCCACTCTGATCTCGGTAGAATCAGGAACTTGTTTTACAAGAACTACGATTTTCATATCTTTTTCCTTCCTCTCTCTTATTTCATCATTGCGCCGCTGATAACCATGCGCTGTACTTCGGAAGTACCTTCATAAATTTCCGTGATTTTGGCATCACGCATCATCCGCTCTACCGGATAATCACGCGTATAACCGTAACCGCCTAACAGCTGAACCGCTTTGGTCGTTACATCCATTGCCGTTTCTGCGGCGAACAGTTTTGCTTCAGCAGCCGGTACGGTATAAGGCTGACCGCTTTCTTTGCACATTGCCGCTTTGTATACAAGCAGTCTTGCCGCATCGGTTCTTGTCTGCATATCAGCCAATTTAAACTGCGTATTCTGGAATTTCGCAATTGGGCGACCGAATTGCTTACGTGATTTTACATAAGCCACAGCTTCATCAATTGCCCCCTGTGCGATACCCAATGCCTGAGCAGCGATACCAATACGTCCGCCGTCCAACGTTTGCATCGCAATTTTAAAGCCCTTGCCTTCCTGTCCCAACAGGTTTTCCTTTGGCAAGCGAACATTGTTGAAAATCAACTCACAAGTCGCAGAACCGCGAATACCCATTTTTTTCTCGTGCTTGCCGATGGTAAAGCCTTCAGTACCACGATCCAAGATAAAGGCGGAGATACCGCGCGTACCCTGTGATTTATCGGTCATGGCAAAGATAATATAAACATCAGCCTCACTCGCATTGGTGATAAAAATTTTGGAACCGTTCAGAATATAATCATCGCCGTCTTTTACTGCCGTGGTCTGCTGACCGGCCGCATCGGTTCCCGCATTGGCTTCGGTCAAACCAAAAGCTGCCAATTTTTTACCGGAACATAAGTCAGGCAAATATTTCTTTTTCTGTTCTTCACTTCCGAACATATAGATCGGCGTAGTTCCTAAGGAAGTATGAGCGGATAATACGACTCCGGTTGTCGCACAAACCTTGCTCAACTCCTCTACAGCTAAAATATAACTTAGATAATCCGCACCGGCACCACCGTATTCCCGCGGGAACGGAATGCCCATCATTTTGCAGGCTACCATTTTTTCCACATTTTCTTTTGGGAAGCGCTCTTCTTCATCGATTTCGGCTGCCAGTGGTTTTACTTCTTTTTCAGCGAACTCAGCGAAAAGCTTTTTCATCATTTTTTGTTGTTCTGTTAACATGAAGTCCATAAGTCTTCTCCTCTCTTTATCCGTATGGATCGTTTGACGGATTGCTGAAGCGGAATGCTTTCCTATTTATATATTGTAAACCATTCCTTTATTCCTAATCGGAAATTCATAATCCGTATTTAATTTTATAATGATATTGCGTTTCCGTCAACCACTTTGTTATTTTATTAACAAGTTTTTATGTGGTTTTTATCCCTTTTCTTTTCGCTGTCGTTCATTTCCTTGAATAACTTGTGAATTTTTTCATTAGTGGTTGACAAAGTACAGTTTTTTATGTACTATTTTAGAGTAAGTGCAGTTCCTATTGCAACTGCCTTAACGAAAGAAAGTCAGGTAGATAAAATGAGAAAAGCTTATGTTGTAGCTGCTAAGCGTAGCGCGATCGGTAGCTTCCTCGGCGGTCTGTCCAGTGTACAGCCAGTTGAGTTGGGTGCCACAGTATTAAAAGAAGCAATTAAGCAGTCCGGTATTGATGCCAAGGATATTGATGAATGTATCATGGGTAACGTCATTTCCGCCGGATTGGGTCAGAATGTGGCTCGTCAGGTTGCATTGGCGGCCGGTGTTCCGGAAACGATCTGTTCCCAGTCCATTAACATGGTTTGCGGTTCCGGATTGAAGGCGGTTATGGAAGCCGTCATTCGTGTTCGCGCCGGTTTCGGTGATGTATTTGTTGCCGGTGGTGTAGAGTCTATGAGCAATGCACCGTTGTTAATTCCTGCAAAAGTACGTACCGGTATGAAGATGGGCAACATGGAAGTGATTGATTCTATGACCAATGATGGATTGACCGATGTCATGTATCATATTCACATGGGTGTTACGGCGGAGAATATTGCCGAGAAATATAATATCACTCGTGAAGAACAGGATGCATTTGCCTATGCTTCTCAGCAGAAGGCAATCGCAGCCGTAGACAGCGGACGGTTCAAAGATGAAATCGTTCCGATTGAAGTGAAGAAACGCAAAGAAACCGTGGTATTTGATACGGACGAGCATCCGAACCGCAAATCCACTCCGGAAAAATTGGCTACCTTGAGGCCGGCATTCATTAAGGATGGTACAGTTACAGCCGGCAATGCCTCCGGTATTAATGATGGCGCAAGTTTTGTCATCGTTGTCAGTGAAGATGCATTGAAGAAATATAATCTGACTCCGATCTGCGAAGTGATCGGTATCGGTCAAGGCGGTGTAGATCCGCGTGTCATGGGTCTTGGTCCAACGCCGGCGATCTTAAATGCTTTGAAATCTGCCGAAGTATCCATTGATGATATCGATTTGGTGGAATTGAACGAAGCATTTGCCGCACAGTCACTCGGTGTGATTCATGAATTGGTAGAGGCTACCGGCATGGACAAAGACAAGTTCATGGAAAAGACAAACGTCAATGGTGGTGCCATTGCTTTAGGTCACCCGGTGGGCGCATCAGGAAACCGTATTTTGGTTACCTTGATTCATGAAATGCAGAAACGCGATGCCAAAACCGGTCTTGCTTCCTTGTGTATCGGCGGCGGCATGGGGGCTGCAGTCATTGTAAAGCGTCCTTAATTCTATCTCATTAAAATAAACCATCGGACTTCCGATGGTTTTTTCTATTCATAAATAGGTTGAACAAGATAAGACCCCCAGAGAATTAACCTTGAGGGTCTGTTTTTCAATAAATATTAATCGCTGTCTTGTCTTCTTTTGAATAGAATGAATAACATCATTCCTAATGACATATATCCAAGTCCCATATACAACATGATATTGGTGGTATCTCCCGTTAAGGCTCCACCTACATTGTCTCCCGGATAATAGCTTCCTCCCACATCGGTAG
>CAJUGR010000072.1 GCA_910586285.1 uncultured Erysipelotrichaceae bacterium | reverse complement strand
TTTAAATTTTCTTGTAGGTCAACTTCGTAATAATATTTCAATCATAATATCCGGAGCTGATATTGTGCCTTTCCAATAAGCATTGTTTCTTTATACATTAAATTGCTGCAATCCTCTAACCGGCAGAAATCTATCCTTGTCTTCTTATCAACCGATGTTTGAACGCCCTAATCTTTGCGCCATAGCGACTTGAAAATAACAAACCGATAAAGAGCATGCCGACCGCAATCCCCTGTAAAATATCCAATCCGGTCATAACTGTTGCATCATCATAAAGACTTGTATCCTTAACAAGCGTATAAACCAATACTAAAAATAAGGCAATTCCGTTACATAAACGTACCCGCTTATGATATCGTTCCATCTCCGTATTTGTATAATCGACTGCCTGTAAAACCGTTTCTTTCATTTCCTTATCCATATTCTCGCTTTTCCTTTCGCCATTAAGAATTTCCCGCAGGTCAACTTCGTAATAGTCAGATATCTCAATTAAAATATCAATATCCGGCATATTGTAACCATTTTCCCAACGAGAGATTGTTCTGTTTGATACATTAAATTTTTCTGCAATTTGTTCCTGAGTAAGTCCTTTTTGTTTACGGAGTTCTTTTAAGAATCTTCCAATTTTTTCTTGATTCATTATTCTATCCTCCTTTCAGAAAGATCTTATCAAAAAAGTCTGATAAGAAACACGACATAAAGCGAGAAATGTCTTGTTATACTACCTGACAAGATGTGTCTGCCACTAATTATCAGTTCATATACTTTTATTTATAACCAAAACGCAGTCCTGTTACAGTAAATAAACTCTGAATTATAGAATGATACATCCATCGTTATTTTACCATAAACCAACATTCGTATCCATTAAATCGGCAAACCTTCTTGCAACAGCGCAAACGCCTCGCATAAACAACCTAACGCATTCCTTCAATTTTTGTAAAGCAGTTTGCATAATCCTACACCTTCGTGAAGTATTTGGCTGAGGACTGTGTAAGCAGGCAATGTAACAATGACCTTTAGCCTGAATAATAAATAATATGAACGCACAAGGGACTACGCATATTAGAATATGTCTTCCTCTTTTATATGTATAGTATGTAATCTTTGCTTTACAATAAAAATACCGGGAAAACAATCTTGTTCTCTCGGTGTTGATATTCATAAATTTCGCCTTGCTAATCTACACTTATTAAATACTAGGTCAAAATTATACAGTCTTCTTGATAATACGAAATCAAAGAATCATGAGTAACAAATAACATACGCTCGACTATGCTTGTGCCACATAATTCGCTCAAACGGATCTTTATGTTTTGGAGTATCTTCAATGCTGTGCCGCTTGCTCTTTTAAATCTGCATCCACCCTGATCTGTGATGCAGCTTCTTTTGCCATAGTGACCGATTTTCTTCCATTATATTACTATTGCATTACATTTCATGATTTCGATCAATAAGAACAGCAAATTACCCTTTTATTTCATCCTCCACATATGCTTTCGATAAAAAAGGATAATCAAAAAGCAAGTTCTTCTCGTTATCCTTTCGCATTCTGTTTGTCAGTGGTTATTGAACTTCAACAGCTTTTAAATATGATTTCTTATGATTCACTCTGCGCAAATTGTGAGTTATACAATGCCGCATAGGCACCGTTTTTCGTCATTAGTTCTTTATGGGTGCCCTGTTCCACAATATTTCCTTCCTGTAATACCAAGATCAGATCGGCATTTCGAATGGTAGATAATCGATGTGCGATGACAAATGAGGTGCGTCCCTGCATTACATTATGCATCGCTTCCTGAAGCATTTTTTCCAAACGAGTATCGACCGAAGAAGTTGCTTCATCAAGAATGAGAATCTGCGGATCCTTTAAGAAGGCTCGAGCGATTGTCAATAATTGCTTTTCCCCTTGTGAAATATTGTTTCCTTCTTCATTGAGTACCATATCATAGCCATCCGGCAAGGTACGAATGAAGTGATGCACCTTAGCGCGTTTTGCCGCTTCAATGACTTCATCCTTGCGGGCATCCAAACGACCGTAGCGGATATTATCATAAATCGTTCCGTGGAACAACCATGTATCTTGTAAGACCATGGCAAAATTTTCACGCAGTTCCTGACGGGAGAGATCACGAATATCCACGCCATCTAATTGAATCGAACCGCCTGATACATCATAGAAACGCTCCAACAAATTGATCAGAGTAGTTTTACCGGCACCGGTTGGTCCGACAATCGCCACCATCTGTCCCGGTTCCACCGTAACGCTGAAATCTTTGATGATCGGCTCATTTTCATGATATCCGAAGTGTACATGATCGAAACGAACCTGTCCTTTTACATTGTCAAGCTGCTTCAAGGACTCACGTTCCGTTTCTTCTTTCTGATCTAACAGAGTGACAATTCGCCCCATTGCCGCATAAGCCGATTGAATTTGCGATGACAAATTGGAAATCTGTGACAACGGTTCGTTAATTTGCCATATATAACGGATAAAAGCCTGAAGTTGACCGATCAAGATCACGCCGTCCATCGCAAAGATCGAACCAACCACAGCTACGGAACCGATAATTAAATACGTACACAATGAAGTCAACGGTGAAATCAACGATGACATAAACTGTGCCTGAAAAGCATTCACCTGTAAATCCGCATTGATCGCGCGAAAATCTTCCATCGCCTGTTGTTGGCGATTATACAAGAGAATCTCATTAAAGCCGCCGTACAGCTCAGTAATCGTACCGTTTAAGCGACCTAAGGCATTTTGTTGGGCATTGAACTTCGCTTGGGAATGATGCACCACCAAGCGGGTGATAAGCAGTGCCAGCGGAATTAACAAAATCGCAATCAATGTCATCGTCACATCAATGGTAAGCATCATACCGATGGCCAAAATCAATGTCAGAACACCGCTGATAATATTGATGAAACTCTGTTGGAGCGCATTGGACAACGTATCGACATCATTGGTGATGACACTGAGAATATCTCCGTATTGGTGATGATCAAAATAACGTACCGGCAGTCGGTGAATTTTTTGATGCAGCGCATCGCGCAAATCGTGCATCGCACTTTGAATCGCATTGGTCAACCATATTGTTTCAATGATCTGCGCAACGGTCTTAGTCAAAAATAAACAGAATAATGTGACTAACAATCGCAATACCACGTCAAAACGAACTCCAGTACCGCTCATGACATCTTCTAACAGTGATGAGGTAATTCCCCCCTCAACGCTGGGATTCACCGCCAACACGATGCATGTGATCACAACCATCACAATCGCTCCGAGATAACTCCATTTATAAGGCGCGATAAAAGGCTTCAGCGTTTTCCAGATCGATGAAAACGGAACGCTTTGTTTATTCTTCATAAGCCAATTCCTCCTCGCTTAACTGGGAAGCGGCAATCTCATGATAGATCGTACATTCCTTTAACAATTCCCGATGGGTCCCTTTACCGACGATATTGCCTTCATGTAAAACGATGATTTGATCGGCATCCATGATTGTGGAAATACGCTGAGCCACCACCATCGTAATGGCCTCCTTGGTTTCCGCCTTCAATTCATGACGCAGTTTGGCATCGGTCTTAAAGTCCAAAGCCGAAAAAGAATCGTCAAATACATAAACCTTGGGTTTTCGCACCAATGCCCGGGCGATCGACAAGCGCTGTTTCTGTCCGCCGGACAGATTGGTTGCGCCCTCGGTAATTTCCTCGTCAAAACCATTGGGTTTATCCATTATAAAATCATAGGCCTGTGCCACCTGTGACGCATGAATCACTTCCTCATCGCTCGCATCTCCCTTACCGAAACGAATATTATCCGCAATCGTGCCGGTAAACAAATTGGCCTTCTGGGCGATAAAGCCCATCATCGAGCGCCAATTATTCAAATCCAATGTACGCAAATCGATCCCGTCAATGAGAATCGAACCCTGCGATACATCATAAAAGCGTGGCAAAAGATTGATTAAAGTACTCTTACCTGATCCGGTACTGCCGATGAACGCAATCGTTTCGCCCTTATGCACCGTAAACGTAATGTCCTTCAATACCGGCTCTTCCCCGTCCGGATAAGCAAATGTCACATGATCAAACGTGATGCTTTCGACATCCGTTATTTTACGGCCATCCTTGGGTGGCTGAATCGCACTTTCACATTGCAGGATCGCCTCTATCCGCTTGGCGGAAACAGCGGCGCGGGGATACATCATGAATACCGTACAAAACAACATCACCGAAAACATCGCATGAAATAAATATTCATTAAAAGCGATCAGCTGCCCGACCGGCAGACTGCCCTGATCAATCAAGCCTGACGCAATCCAATAGATTCCCATTGACGCAATGTTCATCAAAAAGAAAAAGATCGGCTGTGTCATCATCATCAGTTTAAACAGTCGCTTGGAATAAGTCATAAAGGTTTGATTGGCGCCATCGAATCGCTTTGTTTCATACGCATCATTATGAAAAGCGCGAATCACACGAATCCCCGTTAAATTCTCACGGGAAATACGATTCAATGAATCAATCGCCGCCTGTTGATGTTCGGAGATCGGCTCAGAGATTTTCGCTACCATGCTTACCCCCAACACGATGATCGGTATCGTTGCACCAATCACCAACGATAACGGCAGAGAAGCACGGATCGTCATCATCATGCTTAACACCGCCATAACCGGTGCCAACAGCGCTGTCCGCAATAAGACATTGACAAACATCATAATTTGAAATGCATCATTATTGGTACGCGTAATCAAAGAAGAAACACCGAACGTATTAAACTCCTGATGCGAAAAGTGCTGAACCTTGGTAAAAATATCATTTCGAATATCTCGCGTAATCGAAGTGGAAATCTTTGCACAACAATATCCCAATAGAATGGTCCCTGCAACACCGAGAACGGAAATCACCGCAATCACACCGCCCATTTGAAGCAGATAACCCTGATCATGATGCGTCACTCCCTGATCTACCATTTGCGCCACAATCGTTGGAATGCCAAGTTCCGCTAAGGCAAAGCCGAATACCGACAACACATTCATCACAAATAATTTTTTATATCGTTTTAAATAAGTAAGAATGATACGCATTTCATCACTCCCTCCTGTACCTCTCTTTTATCATAAATCGTAAAAATCTTTATAAGGATAAGTCTAAATCTTTATTAATATACATCCTAAAGCTGCCAATCAATCGGTGATACTCCATGTTGTTGTAAATATTCATTGGTTTGTGAAAAATGTCGACAGCCCTTAAAACCGTAATTCACGCTGTAAGGACTGGGATGAGAACTGGTCAATACCAAATGATTGGGATTTTGTAATAGACTCATTTTCTCCTTGGCGTTTTTTCCCCATAACAGAAAAACGAGTGGCTCTTCTTTTTGATCCAACAGGGAAATGATGCGATCACTCAAGATTTCCCAACCCTTTCCGCGATGGGAATTCGGTGAACCTTCACGTACTGTTAAAACGGTGTTTAACATCAATACGCCCTGCTTCGCCCACGCGCTCAAATTCCCATGATCGGGAATACTACAGCCAAGATCCTCCTGTAACTCCGCAAAAATGTTCTTTAAGGAAGGCGGCGGAGTCACTCCCTTTTGAACCGAAAAGCACAAGCCGTGTGCCTGTCCCTTGCCATGATAAGGATCCTGTCCCAAAATTACCGCCTTTACTTTATCATACGGCGTATACTTCAATGCATTAAAAATATCATACATATTCGGATATATCGTTTTTGTTTGATATTCCAATGCCAAAAACTGCCGTAATTTCAAATAATAATCTTTTGTGAATTCATCCTTTAATAAGTTATCCCAATCATTTCCTATGGATACCATTGTACTCACCATCCCTCATAAAAATCACATAACATTTGCCAAAAAAAATCTTCTTTGATTTACGCAAAGAAGATTATTGTACTTCACGATCCAACTGATCGTATTTTTTAACCCATGCATGAAAGTTGGTTTCATCCAAACCGACATCTTGATATTCATCCCAGAAGCGACTCTTGATTTTCCCATCTTCCAAAACGTATAAATCGGGAGTTCCGGTGAAATCCGGGAAATAGCTTTCCAGTTCCGTTAAAGCCTGTTCGGGATTGGCTTCCACATCCACCATAACCTCATATAATACAACATTATGATCAGGAAGATATTCATTCAATATTTCCTTGAAATTTTGACAATGAATGCAATCCGACATGGTAAATACAAGAACAAAATCCTCTTTTTGATTCAATTTTTCTACCAACTGTGCGGTGTTAATCGTATCTATACGCCCCGGGATATTGCTTCCGGAACTGCAGCCGCTTAACAATAACAGTAATGAAACAAATAAACAGAAGTATCGATGTACTCGCATATTCTCACCTTCCAAGTATATAGTATAATCGAAAACAGAACAAAAATAAAGTGTAATATGATAAAAAGCATAAAATTCTAATGCTATATGTATATTAAAAATGTACCAATCTCATAGGAAAGGCACATTTTTTAGAGAGTTTATTTATTCGACTTGACTCATTTAATGATTATTTATCTTTACCTGTTTATGCAACCGGTTGAAAGAAAGGAATATATTCTATTAAGGCAATTGCAAATGCCAATAATATCAAACCGAGCAGTATTTTAGGAGTGCTTTTTCCCTTTTTCACAAAATGATAAGTTCCAAAGCACAAAACTAATGGTAAAATACTAGGCATGAATTTATCGAAAATATCAGCTTGTAATGCTGTTGTCATATCATTCATCGTAAATGTTAAGGTTGTCTGAAGTCCCACAGTAGACGCAATCATATAACCAACGACACTCGCGCCCAAAATTTTCGCCGCCATGGTGAAATTCTCAAACAAACCGGTAGAGGTCGCTTTTTCAATGAATGCCATCCCGGAACTATAACCAATCTTATATCCGAAATAGCGAATTGCCCAAGCTAAGACATTGAATATAACAAAGAATGAAATTGGACCCAACACACTTCCCTGCGAGGAGAATGATATTGCGATACCAATAGCGATAGCACGCCATGAACCCCATAAAACAGCATCGCCGATACCGCTTAACGGCCCCATTAACGCAATTTTAATTGCGCTGATTGAACTTTTATCAAATTCCGGCTTTGCGACTGCTTCTTCTTCCATTGCCATAACGATGCCCATCACGAAGGTTACACATTGCGGAGTAATATTGAATAGTTCGGTATGGCGCATCATCGCATCTGACAGGCCTTTAGGATCATCTTTATAAAGCATTTTCAAAAATGGCAACATTGCGGTGCCAAAGCCTAACCCCTGTTGTCTTGCATAAGTATTACATCCTTGTAACCATAATGATCGCCAAAACACTTTACGTTTTGCCGGATCATCAAAAACATTTTGTTTACTCACCTCAAATTCAGCCATAATTATTCACCTCCTGAGGCCATGCTTTTTGTATTAAAATAGACGACAGCTATTACGCCACCTAAGATCGAAACAGCGAGCGCATCCAATTGCAAATAGGCAGCCAGGACAAATCCCATGAACAAAAACGGCATTGTGAATTTATCGCAGACATAACTCATCAAATATGCTAAACCAAGTGCCGGCAAAACGGACGCTGTTTTTTCCAAACAAGCCATAAGAATATCCGGAATGAAATTAACAACTGCCTCGACAGCCGCAGATCCTGCGTATAATGCTAAAAACATTAAAGCAAAATCGACCAAACCGGCTAGTCCATTAGCTACAAACAAGCAATTCTGTAATCCTTTCGTATCGCCCTTTAAAGAATACGTATCCCCTTTTACATTAAAGTAATTTAACACGGTTTGTTCTAAAATCAATACCGGTTGAAATAATAAGGCGATCGGCATCGCCAATGCAATCGCTGTAGAAGACTCCAATCCACTCATGATAGCAAATGCCACCGCTAAAGTAGACCCTGCTGCTGCATCTGGCATTACTGACATACCAATTACAACAAATCCCATAAAAATCAATTGTAGTTCAACGCCCATCGTAATACCGGTTGTTAAATCCCCTGCAACCAGTCCCACAATGGCGCTCAAGCAAATTGGCCAATTCCATCGGTTTGCCCCAAAAAATCTTGTATCCATATTTCCCAACATATAGACCAAAGAGATTAATAAACACTTTAATAGCATTACTTCACCTGCTTTCCCTAAATTTCTTTATAATTTCTTGATTTTCTATTTTTTTACTGATAGGAACATCTTGAATATAAACGCTCATCCCCTGCTGAATCAAATCTGCGATCATTTCAATCTCTTGTTCATTTAAATATACGGTTTTATAAACCTGCCGTTTATTCGCACCATCACGAACACCGCCAATACAAATTTCCTTAACTGCACTTAAGCCTTTCGCTACTTCATAGGCATCTTCAATGTTTTGGACAATCAGCATGGCTTTCTTAACATCTTGATTTTGCAATTTTAATATTGCCTGCTTTTTATCCAAAACCAAAAGTTCAACGCCTGGAGGTTTCCCAATTGTTAATGACATTTTTAACATCGGGTTAGAAGCATATTGATCATTCGCAATCACAATTGCTTTTGCGCCGATAACACTAAGCCACGAAAAAGCTACTTGGCCGTGTAATAATCTATCATCTACTCTCATTAAAGCAATCATACATACACCTCATTTCTTCACTGATTGTTTATTTGTTCATTCACAAATAGTATGGTTTGCTTACTTTCTTCTACCATTGTTTGGATCGAGAGATATACATCTGAACCGAGATCGGTTAAATAAAATGTCAAAAGCATTGGCAAATTCACTCCGCTAACCAAATAAATATTTTTTTGATCAAGCAAGGGAAACACACAGCGTGTCGTTGTTCCGATAACAATATCCGTCAAGATGATAATGATATCACCTTCCGCATATTCTTTTAGCTTTTGTGAAACCTTACTCATCATATCTTCAATGGTTTCTTTTTCCGTTAATGAAATGGTATCTATTCCATCTGAGCTGCCATTAATGATATTCATCGCGCTAGTCAGACCATGGCATAAATCTCCGTGTGTAATCAACAATATTCGTTTCATATCATTAAAAATCGGTTTTTGTGACTACCATTTGTGATGCACGATAATTGTAAATGGTGATTGCGCGAATGCCTAAATCTTCACACATTTTTCCGGGAACATATTGGAAAAAGATAACGTAAATGAGTGGACGGAATACGGGATCACAATCAATGGGGAAATTAAGAATGTTCTTTCCTGCTAAGTCACGACTGTATGTAATTAAATAAACACGATCGGTCACCTCAAAACTCGCATTATAGATTCCAACGGTGCGATCATGGATCAGCGGATCTCCGTCCAGCACAAATACTGCAGTATCCTTTTTAACCTCATAAATCGGTCCATGCAAATATTCTTCTATTTCATAACCATTGGTCGGAATACCGGTAGTTTCAGACATTTTCAAGCACGCCTCATTGGTTAGTCCAAATGTCGGGCCTATGCCCAAAGCCATTCCTCTTTTCATTGAGAAAAAGGCTTCTTTGTTTTCCTCGTAGAACTCCTTAGCACTCGCAATAGCGGTAGGAAGGTAATCAACGACCGCTTTTAACTCCTTCATTTTTTCTTTATAATCCTCTTGTTTTACCAAACCTAATTCATGTCCTGTTTCTAACGCAAACAAGGTAAAGTATAAAACGGATGAAGAAAAATAGCGACAAACGAAACAATCTAATTCACCGTTAAATGAGCCATATTCCAGTACATTCTCACAATGATGATTTAGCGGACTATTAGGAACCATCGAAATTCCCGCCACATCATAACCACATTCTTGCGCTTTTTTAATTGCCGCAATCGTGTTGGTACTTCTGCCGCTTTGCGACATACAAATGATGAGAGATTCTTCTTGATGTTTATAATCATAATTCACAAATGCAATCGGTGTGAGTGTTTCTACTTTTACATTTAAGAATTTCTCCATTGCATATTTTGACGACATCGCAATGTTATAAGAGGATCCCGATCCCACCAATATGATTTTTTTGTATTTCTTTTTCAAATACAGTTCTTTCAATTTGGCAATGATCGAATCTCTATCCTTTAACATTTTTTTACAAACACCAGCCGATTCATCAATACAGTCGGTCATCCATTTTGACATAATTACCACCTTTCTTATTTATATATATTTTTTCCGGAATAATATATATCTAAAACAATTATATTATTATATATTTATTGTGTCAATAGTTATATGTATATTATGTTCAAAGAAATGATTAACATACTAAAAAAGACTATTCGCCAATAAATCAAATAGTCTTGCTTATTAGTATTTAAATTGAGTATCCAAAATAACTTGGGAAACAGAAGACCTCCGCATTAACTTGTGGTTCTT
>CAJUGR010000071.1 GCA_910586285.1 uncultured Erysipelotrichaceae bacterium | reverse complement strand
ATTTAGTGAAAAAAAGACTTGAAAACAGGAAAAAATGTGTTTTCGATATTGCAATAAAAAACGGGGATCATAGGGATCCTCGTAATTTATTTTATTCTGCATTTTCGCCGGTGAACCATTTATCGATCAATTTATCCAATTCTCCGTTATCCTGGAGCTTCTTGATCGCTTCATTGACTTGATCACGCAATTCGGTATTGCCTTTCTTAAAAGCAAAGCAGTTTCCGGTAGAATTTCCTTCTGCCTCTAACTGGAAATAAGTAAGTTCTGGATTGGTTTTCATATATTCTTCTGCAATGGCTTTCTCTACTACTACGAAATCCAAACGACCGTTTTTGATTTCTTGAACCATATCACCATAGGACTTTCTTGCGTCCGTAGTCAAATTATATTCTTCTTGGATCGCATTGACTGCTGATTCTTGAATGGTACCGATCTGAATACCTACTGTCTTATCTTTGATATCGGCTGTTTCTTTGATATCACCGTCTTTCAATGTTAACACAAAGTTTGCGGTTTCCTCATCGGAAGAATAATAAGAATCTGACAGTTCCGCACCTTCCGCACGTTTCGGTGTCGGAGATAAACCGGCAGCGACCATATCGCCCTTACCGGAGTTTACTGATCCGATCAAAGCATCAAAATCAATGTCTTCCCAAACAACTTCACTGTATCCCAATTCCTTAGCAATCATTTCCGTGAGTTCGATGTCAAATCCTTCCAATTCCCCATCCGTATTTCTTACTTCATAAGGCGCATAACCGGAATTTGTCAAAACGGTTAGTTTCTTTGCCTCTCCGCCGCTTTCACCGCCGTTCCCTCCGTTACCGCAACCGGCCAATACCATTAAACTAGCAGCTGCCAAAACCAATAATTTTTTCATGTTCTTTTCCTCTCTTTCTTTCTATAACATGTTCGAAACAAATTGTTTCGCTCGTTCACTTTTTGCATTCGTGAAGAATTCTTCCGCCTCGCAGCACTCTACGATTTCACCCTGATCCATATACAGGATCATATCCGCCACTTCGCGGGCAAATGCCATTTCATGCGTTACCACAATCATCGTCAACCCGGTATGAGACAAGTCTTTCAAGACCTTTAAAACCTCGGTTGTCATTTCCGGATCCAAAGCACTTGTCGGCTCATCACACAACAGAATTTCCGGCTCCATTGCCAAGGCTCGCGCAATGGCCACTCGCTGCTTCTCACCGCCGGACAGCTGATGCGGATAAGAATCCATCCGATGCCCCATCCCGACCTTTTCCAACATGGCTGCGGCCTTTTCATAGGCTTCTTCCTGTTTCATTCCTTTGACTTTCATCAGCGCATAAGCCACATTTTTCTTTGCCGGCATATGGGCGAATAAATTGAAATTTTGGAATACCATCCCCATTTTTTCCCGAACCTTGGTTAAATCCGTTTTCGGATCATTGACGATCGTTTCATCCAAGGTAATGGTGCCGGATGTAGGTACTTCCAACATATTCAAGCAGCGAATCAGCGTGGATTTTCCACCGCCACTGGCACCAATGATCGCATAGGTCTTGCCATCCTCAAAGGTAAAATTGATGTCATGAAGTACTTTAATATCTGCGCTGTAATCTTTATACAGATGTTCTACCTTAATCATACTTTAATTTCCTTTCCAGTCGGCTGCCGATAAAACTCAAAACCTTATTTAACAAGTAATATGACAACAAAATAATCACATACGGCTCAAAGAACAAATACGTTGTTCCCTGAACGATCGAAGCACGCCGCATCAGATCCATCATACCTACTACGGAAACGATACTGGTTTCTTTCGTCAATGCGATAAATTCATTGAACATCGCCGGTAATACATTGCGCAAGGCCTGCGGTATGATGATATCTTTCGTAATATCTCGGTTTTGAACTCCCAACGCATGAGCCGCTTCAATTTGTCCCTTATCGATTCCCTCGATACCGGCACGCATAACCTCGCCCAGATAAGCGCCGGAGTTTAACGAGAAAACGATGATACAGGATAACCATCCCGGCCAATTCATATGAATCAGCTGCGGTAATGCCAAATGGAAGAAACAAAGCTGCACATATGCCGGCGTTCCGCGAAAGAAATCAATATAAGCTGCGAAGATGCCGCCGATCACACCGCCTCTTCGTTTCGCAAAAGCAGCACATAAACCAATGATGCAGCCAAAGAAGGCCGCCCCTAATGATAAGATGATGATGATAGGGATTCCGTTTAAGATAAACGGGATATAGGGAACCACCCGATCAAAATTAAATATCATAGTTTCCTCTCCTCTCCAATAAAAAAATCGCCCTTTTTATAAACAAAGGACGATTGACTCGCGGTACCACCTTAATTCCGACAATGATTTATCGGCACTTGATTCCTTTAACGCAAGGCACTACGGCAACGTCTCAGATTTCTCTTTCGCCGCTGCGGCTCCCAGACACGTTCATTCCTACTGCATTGACTGATTTTCACCGACCATCAGTTCTCTTTTTCCAATGTCTTTCGGAACTACTTCTTCTGTTCATTGCTTTTATGTGTTACATTATACGCAATCGTTTTTGAAAATGCAACAACTTTTTTCAAAAAATGAAAATAATTTTATGAAAACTTTTTCACACTGCTTTCATCCCTCGCGTCTTTTGTGTTTTAACAGCGATAAGGCAGCTATTACACTGCCTTGTATGTCTCAATAATACACTCATAATGCTTGTCATAATTCATACTCACAAGCAATACTTCTTGATAATCCTTTACTTTGTCAATATAATGCTTTTCATAGATTTGATCGATCGCATCCTTTGCGCTCTTATCATATTTCAACTCTAATATGATCGGTGGATATTGTTTCTTTTTCGGAGTGAATAAATAATCCACATAACCTTTACCTGACTTCTCTTCTCTTTCGATATCGTAGTATTCTCTTGCGTATAAATAACATAGCGTTACCACATAGGATAAACTGTTCTCATCATTGTATTTCAGAAATGGTATCTCATGATCATGTACTGCTTCCAAGTATTGTGCTACCGTATCACTGTCCTTGGCTAAGGTTGCTTGAAGTACGGCCTTGCTTTGCTTGGTAATCTCCGCAATCGCTCCCATGCTTTCCCGCTTTAATACTTTTTCAAACTTCTCCATCAGTTCGCGATTCGGGATACGTAACTCATGGTCATGGTAGGATAAAAAACCATATACGACCATCGCAGAGAGAATTTCATCGCGACTGTTTAGTTCCAACTGTGTTGCCCCATAGCCATCCAATTCCACTTCCACAGGAATACCGGATACCATTTTTACAATATCCTCTCTTACTTCATCCACATTATGATCAACCACATTTGCGATTTCATTCATCGGTCCTGTTTCTGTCCAATAATTCTTACAATACTCATTTTGTAATGCTAAGCTTACGGAACGTGGATTGAACAAACTGGTTTCGTCATTCTTATAATATCCGTCATACCAGTACTTTAATTCTTCATAGCTTGGTTTTGGATGAACTTTACAAAGTTCTTTTACTTCTTCTTCGCCAAAACCATAGAAATCTTCAAACTTACAATCATTTAGAAAACTAAATTCCTCAAACATATTCAGTTCCGATCCTGCTGAATACTTCGCAATCGGCAATACCCCGGTCATAAAGGCAAGTTCCACATACGGTTGATCTTTTAATAAACCTTTTAAAAACTTCAAATAATTCTTTTTATCCTCTTCACTCATGAAACCTTCATAAAAGATACTATCCCATTCATCTAAGAGAAAGATAAAGTTTTCATTTACCTTGTTTAGAATTTCTTGTATCGAATCATCCTCAAAAATGTCCACTTGAAAAGCATCCCTCATATCTCTTTTCAAGCGTACTTGAATCGCAGTCAGGTAATCATCAAAGCCTTTGCATTGATCAGGCATCCGACTAAAATCAATGTAAATGACATGGTGTTTATTTAAATGTTTTTTAAAAGAATCACTATTTTCGATCTTTAATCCCTTGAATAAGTTTTGTGCATCATTCCCAACCGTATAATAAGCACCAAGCATACTCACATTGATCGTTTTACCGAACCGCCTTGGTCTCGTAATGCACACATAGCAATTATCTCTGCCAATCATGTCATTGGTTTTCTCGATTAACAAGCTTTTATCCACATAAATTCTATTATTTAATACCTTTTGAAACTTAATTATTGGTGCATTTGTGTCCAGATAATACATATCTTTCACCTGTCTTATTACTGATTTTATTATATCCTATATCACAGATTTCCACAATCTGAAATTCGTGGATCGCTATTTTCCATAACGCCAAAAGAGCGGTTCCCCTAACCGCTCTTTCCATTTCGCTGTTTCAGCTCATTGCATCACACTTTGGAAGAATTCCATTCAATAACAAGGATTCTATTCCTCCGTCTGACGCTTTTTCATAGCAATATACAATACAAAGCCACTCAACATCAACCAACTCATCGAAACGATTGGCTGAGTTGTATCTCCGGTGTTCACACCTTTGACTTTTGCATCGGTGAGGTTATCAGTCTTATTGTCATTATTTCCATTACCATTATTTTCTTTGACAGATACAATCGCATAGGTTCCTAAACGATCTACATTGGCAACGATTTGACCATCCTCAATACGGCTGTCGGTAAGAATCAACAGATGACCGTTGACTACGCGAGCAAGTATATAAGAGTGCTGAGCGCGATCCTTGGGCAGATTCAAACGCAGTTCGATCATGCCGCTTGGTTCATACACTTCATCGTTCACATACATTGTTGCTTCATATAAGCAATGAACATTGTAATATTTTAAAGCTTCTGCTTGAAGCATGGAATTGACTTGTTTCATGATATCATCAATAATCAATACAGCACTGGCCTTCAGATTACCTCTGACTTCACCATGACCGTTTTGATCTACGATAACATGATTCAAGCGAATCATATGATCCATAACCTCGTTTAACTTCGCTGCGGCGGCTATAATAGTTTCTCCGTCCACATTCGGATCAGCCAATACATCCAAGGCCTCTTTTAATGCCGCACTCAGTTCCTTCCAGCTATCGGGATCGTAGTCGCCCTGTTTCAGTGACTCCGCCTTTGCGATCGCTGACTCCAACGGCTTCTTATCTACCACAATAATCACCTTAGCAGTGGTTTGAAGCCCGCTTTCCGTTGTACCGGTAATGGTATAAGTTCCTACCGTGCCGAACGCAACACTGCTTAAATCCCAAGTAATCGTCTGCGGATCAATTTCATCACCGTTCAAATCTGCCACACGCACGGTTTTCGGCAACAGTTTCAGCGCATCCGCTGCCGCCGCCAAATCGGAGATGGTTACATCCTTTACCTTGGACAATATGGTCTTTGCCGGATAGCCCTTTCTTACGTAGACATTTCTTACTTCCGCATCACCTTCCCAAAGACCGAATCCGAATACATCGGTATCATATTGACGGTTCGTATCGTTGATCGTATAATCAACCACTTGTTGCTCATCAATATAGACAAGTAATCGGTTGCCGTCTTTCACGATATCAACGTGGCAGTCAGCGGAACTGCTTCCCGCCGGCATACCGTTCTCATTACGAACAAAATTTGTATCGCCTTTAAAGTCAAAGAGTCTTACCAATTTGCTCGCTCCGTCCAGCTGTAACGCATAAGCGCCGTCATAGGGATTGGTATGCGTTTCAAAAATCATATTGAATAAACCGCTGTTCACTTTTACATCAGCAGAATACGTATATACGTCAGCTTTCGACTTCACATTCGCAAAGGTAAACGCATTGAAGGAACCGGTCGATCCTTTATAAGCTTCCCCATCAATCATCCATCCACCGGTCGAGCTGGCAAAGTCATCCAAATTGGTTTTGAAGTCATTGCGGCGAATCACCAATTGACATTCGGCTTTTACTGAGGAATCACTCTTACTGGTTGCCGTGATGGTAACCACGCCCTCCTTTAACGGCATGAAATTCGCCGAGGTCGCATTGGCTTTGGTGATCTTCAGCAATTCCGGATGATCCACAGTCCATATTACATCTTGACTCATCGTTTCCGGATAAATCGCCGCGTTCAGAGTAAAGGCCTCATTCACAAAACCGTTGACTTGCGTTTGATCCAATTCCACAACCGGAGTGATGGTCTGATCTTTCCAAATGCTGCTCAACGGATAAATGGTAATATCCGCAATCGTTTCACCGCCGGTACTGAATACCTCGATACCCTCACTTCCCGCATGCGGGAAGATCTGATTGGCGCCGGCTGCGGTATAATTGTTCATAAATACTTCAACGCTGGCGCGATCCACGAAGATATGCAGATCCACACTGCCATCACTGCGTCGTTCCGTCCACATTTGATTGATATCATTAAAACGATCCCCGCTGTCACCAACCACATGAATACCGGATTTTGAGCGATCAATCGACAAATTCTTCGAGTTAAGATCGTATTTGATTACCGTTTCTTCGCTGCCGTTTTTGCGAACCTTGAATCCGACTGCCGTCGTACCTGCCTGCGGTTTCAAATTCGCAACGATCTCATAAGAAGTACCGGTAAAGCCATCCAAATTATCGCTCTTATTGGCTTCAATCTTTTTATTTTCCCATACCGTTGGGGTACCGCGCAATGTCTTATAAGCACCATACGGTGTTTGCGTCAGCTTGTATTTACCGTTCTCTCGCAGCAAGCCTAAGGTTAGATTCAAGTTAAACGTTCCGTTAAATACCGAATTACCGGTCTGCTGCGCCACTTGATTACAGTAATTATTCCAAGTGTTCATCCAGTTGAATTCCACGATTTCCGGAATGTTGGGATGAGCCGCTGTACCAAAATCCTGTACATAATAAGTCATGGCCGCATAAGAATCATTTCCGAAATTCATAACACCGTCATTCGCTTCACTGTCTCCGGCATATTGTGCATCCGGTACGAACGTCCAAACACCGCTGACCTGTTTGAAATCTCCGACTTTATAGAAGCGACCGCCGCGGGACAATACCCATTTCAGCTGACCGTCACTCGCAATGATCGGATATAAATCCGGACATTCCGTATGCAGATTTCCATAGACAGCTTCGCATTTCCAGTCAAGCAGATTATCAGAGGAATAAATGCGTAGCGGTCCGCCGGCTACGACCATAAACCATTTATTTTCCCAACGGAATACTTTCGGATCACGGAAATCCCTATTTGCCAATGGATCGTCAATAAAATCCGCAGCGATATCATCCAATTTCGTCCATGTTGCTCCCTCATCAGTACTGTATGCGACTTTGATGCGCTGTCCGTTACCATCGGCAGTAATCAATGCCACTAATCCGCCGCCGGCAACGCCGTTGAATAAGCCGCTGGTATTTTTTTCGTCCGCCACGATACAGCCGGAGAACATCGCACCGTTTGCATCGGGATAAAGCGCAATCGGCTGTTCCTCCCAAGTGATCAAATCCTCACTGGTCGCATGGGCCCAATGCATCGGTCCCCACTTCGTATCGCTGTAAAACTGATAGAACATATGATATTTGCCGTGGAATTTCACCAAACCGTTAGGATCGTTTGCCCATCCTTCTTTTACCGAATAGTGATATTGATCACGATATTCTTCATCATAGTAATCGGTAAGCCGACGAACCACAATCACCCGATACGTAAGTTTCGCATGTAAGCCCTTTGTATCGTCTTTTACTTCCGAGGTGACGGTAATCACATTTTTACCGACGTTAAGCGGAATGTTTTTTAAATCTGCATATTCTCTACCATCTTCCGTATACGCCGTTACCGTTGCCTTAGCACTGGCTTTGGTCACCGAAAGATCAATCGTACTTGCTTCATTCGCAACATATTGCATATATACACTTTCCGTATTGAAGAATTGTCCGGCCTTTTCTACTGATCCCGTCTTAGAAGTCACTTTCAGATCGCGAAGCAACGGATTAAAGTTTCCTTCCAATGCTTGATAATATGTATTCTGGAAAACAACTTTGCCATTGAAATTCAATAATCCGAAATAACCTTCTTTAATGATCGTCGTTTGACCAAGATTACCTTCTTGTATTGTATAATCGCCCAAATTGGCAACCAATTCTCCGTTAATATAATAGGAAATCCAGCCATCGTATGCCACCACGTCCAAATGATAAGTATTATCGGCAGGCAGCGATACTTTATTTCCGGTATCACGTAATTGATAAACTTCATCGTTTTGCCAACGCCAGAATTTATATTCACCGCTTCCGCCGTCAATATTCACCGCATAGGCTTCTTTGTTGGCATCATTTTGATTACTGCGGAAAACCAGGGCTGCAGCACCGCTGCGCTCTTTAAAAGTAATATCGGTGCTGTAAACAAAATTCTTGCCTTTACTCTTCGTATACAGGAAGGAATCACCGATTCCGCTCGCATCCGAATACAATCCTTCCGATGTAACCTCCCAATGGCCCATACCATAGTGCAGATCATTCAAATTGGTTTTAAAATTACCGTTATTGGCTATCACTTGATCGGCAATTAAGGTTTCCGTACGGTTGATAAAATCAATATTAGAGAATACCGCATCCGAATTACAAGTTAAAATACCGATATAACCACCGTTCCAATTCTTGAGCTTGCCGCTGATAACCTTTGCTTCCTGACCAACATTGCCATACGTATAGGCAAAAGTGCCGTCTTTTTTCACATCCAATTTTAAATAGATTGTTTTATTAAAATCAACACCGGCTCCCGAATCGGTAATGGTGGCGTCGCCGTCGGGGAAACAAGGCCCAAATAAACGGAAAGTATTTGGATTATTGATATCAAAGTTTGCTCCGTTCCAGCTATTAGGCATACCGTTTTTACGATTGGCACCGAAAACCAAGGCAGCCGATCCGCCGGCTTTCAAATCTACGTGAGCCTTGAACGTAAAATCATTGGCCTTCGCATTCAAACCGTTGTACATCGCAAAATGATCACCACTCAGTTGTGGCACTTCTACCGTTTTGGCATTGGTATCAATCTTTACTTTACTGCCATTTCCGTTTACCGAAGTAAAATCAGTTAAACCGACCGCCGTTTTTTTCGTAATCGTCACATTATGAAAATTCGCAGAACTCTTGAATGTCAAGGCACCGACATAGCCGCCGCTATAACCATCCAAACTTGCCGTTAGCTTCGGGGTGTTCTTTTCCGCATCACCTGCATTTAGATTATATACATAATACTTAGCAGTACCATCACGCTCCACATCAAGCTTCATATGAACCGTTTGCGTCAAATCCAGGCCGTTGTTAGAAACCGCTGCCGCAAGATCCTTCGAACCGCTCTTATTGACATGAAATAAACGTGAACTTAAGCCGTCAAAATTCGCCGCATACCAGTAGGCTGAGGGATCATCGGGATGAGCCATACCAAAGGTAAGCGCTGCGGACTGCCCGGCTGTCATATCCACATCCGCCTCATATGTGAAGGCTTCCATCCATCCGGCTGCTTCATTCACCGTATGAGAATCATCAAGCAAGCCGTTAATCGCAAAACCGTTTCCGTCTTTCGCAACGGTTCCGTATTTTTTACCGTTCACCGTAATATTAGAAAATTCGGCTTTCGACTTAAAAGTCATTAAACCGACTTTACCACCGATATTACTGTCATTCCAAGTTGCGGTACCGATCGTCACTTCCGGTTGACCTGGATTATTCAATGTGTAAGTGATCTGATTTCCCACAACCGATACCTTCATATGAACCGTATCCATGACATTGATTCCTTTACTTGCCAAATAAGCTTGATATCCGGCAGCCGTTTTATCGGTCAAATCCTCACATGCGTGAATATCGGATAATGCATCGCCCCATATTCTGGCCGGTACAGTCCAATCAATTTTGTTATGAAAATTTACACGAATTGAATGGGCATCATCCACCGTATTATCTTTAATTCCGAAAACCAATGCTGCGGATTGTTCCTCATTGGGATCTGCTAAATCCACATCCGCTTCCAATACCATATTCCCTGAAACTGTGCCCAGCGAATCCAAAATCAGAATATTATCACCGTTGGCGTTTTCCAATGTTACGGTATCGGAAAACCGTTGAGTGTAATCATTCTGATAAGGATCAGCCGCACTCACTTGAACCGCACTGATTTGAATGCCGCTGAAGCATAACAGCGAACACATCAGTGCTTTCCAAGTTTTTGCGAAAAAATGCTTATGCATAGTTAACGCCTCCTCTTCCTTTATAAATATTTTACCAAGTAAAAGGAAGAATTACTATTTATAAATGTAATCGGTTTCAATTACAAATGTCATTAAACGATCTCTTTCGGATGATAATTATCATATCATTCATGAGCTGATTTCGCAAAAAAAAGGCAAGATTCTGCAATCCTGCCTTTATATCCTGTTTCTCATTTCTCCTATTTTTCAGTTTGACGCTTTTTCATTGCGATATACAATGCAAAGCCGCTGACAATCATCCAATTCATCAAAGCGATCGGTTGCGTGGTATCTCCGG
>CAJUGR010000070.1 GCA_910586285.1 uncultured Erysipelotrichaceae bacterium | reverse complement strand
GTCCTTAACATAACGACTGGCGGTCAATGCGATTCGGCGCTTTTCCTCACGACAACGGATAATCTTCTTTTGTA
The DNA here is from genome assembly GCA_910586285.1 of uncultured Erysipelotrichaceae bacterium. Lineage (GTDB taxonomy): Bacteria > Bacillota_I > Bacilli_A > Erysipelotrichales > Erysipelotrichaceae > C-19. The sequence goes on along the minus strand of CAJUGR010000070.1, from coordinate 10,494 downwards.
CCCCCAATTCGAAGCCTCGCTCATAGTGGTGGGTTCCTTGCGGCAAACGACTTTGCCGTATTCACGTATGATTCTCCCTTGCGCTTCCAGTGCATTCAAATCGCGACGTATGGTAGCACCGGAAACATTCATTGCCTTCATCAGTTCCTGAACGTAAACAAACTTCCGATCTTGAACATAGTGCAATATGGTTTCCTGTCGTACTTGTGTTTTCATGATAGTCATCCTCCGATGAGAGAATATCCCTTATGGTACGCTGCATGCTTTTGGCAAAGGATTTGTGCTGATCGAATTCTCACAAAATGCCGATTTAACGTATCGTTTATATGATTACGACCAATTGATGAAGCGACCGGAAAAGGACGGGATCTGCATATAGATAAAGTGCTGGAATGCGTTAACGTCCCCAATGACAATGTGGTTCCCGTTGATCTTCAGCCGTATCATCAAAACGGTTGTGAAATCACGGTGTTTCACAGCGAGCCCAAGGTGTACAGTGCCGGACGCATCCGTGTAGAAGCAAAACAAGGACGTTATGAACGCAAAGAATTTTACTTTTTAACCGTGATTTCCGGAGCGGGATTCATCAATGATTTGCCGGTACATCCGGGAGAAACGATTTTCGTTCCCTGTGATTTCGGTGAGATTACTTTAAAAGGTGCTTTGGATTTGACCTACGTCACCTATGAGGTGAAGTAACGTCATTTCCTGCACTTAAGTAAAACGGTTATCATGCCGTTGGTATAGGAAAAGGAAGATGATGATATGCTGCAACAAGAACGACACCATCAAATACTTGCCAGACTGGATTTAGACGGGCAAGTCAAGGTAAAGGAACTCAGTGACGATTTTCATGTTACCCGGGACTGTATCCGTAAAGATCTGGCCATCTTAGAAAAAGCCGGACTGCTCAAACGCATTCACGGCGGTGCCCTCTGTTCGCGTAAAAATCTGCATCATTATCAAGTCAAGGAGCGCAAAAGTGTTCATGTGAAAGAGAAGCAAATCATTGCCCGGAAAGCCGTAGAACTGATCAAACCCGGCTCGATGATTTTTCTGGATGTTTCCACCATCAATCTGGAATTGGCAAAGCTCATTTATCAAAAGGATATGAATATCGTGGTGGTGTCCAATATGGTTGATATTATCAATGTCTTTGCTCAAGGCGGACAGACCCGTTTTCTCTTACTCGGCGGGGAGTTCAACCGATCCAAAGACGGTTTTATCGGCAGTATTACCATCCAACAGATTCAAAGCTATCAATTTGATCTCTCCTTCATCGGTGTTGTCGGTATTGATGCATATGAAGGCAAAACAATGACGTATGATGTGACGGACGGTCTCACCAAAAAAGCGATCATCGCAGCCAGTAAGCAAAGCTACATGGTGGCCGAAAAAGCCAAGCTTCATCAGGACGGCAATTATGTATTTGCGGACATCGCCGATTTTACCGGATTAATTATTGAAAGTACTCCGGAGGAACAAATTCTTACGCAGCTGAATCGCAGCGGAATCACCATAATCGAATAATCCATAAACGGGAAAGACTCAACCGTCTATTCCGTTTTTTTATTTCATCAAAAAAATAAGCATATCAAAATCTTGGCAACTCGTCGCATTTGTCTAATGATGAATTTTTTTCTTCCATAGTATAGTAAGGAAAGGATGTGTCAATATGCCACAGAATAGCGATCCCTACTATGATGAACGAATCATTGATGTAAAATATCGTCATACATCGCGATTACTCGCTTTGAATAATGTTCACACCGTTGCCATCGGTCATAAAGTCGCCAATGGCTATGTTTTGCCAATTCCCGCGATAGTTGTCTTTACCACCCATAAGCGACCGCTTTATGAATTCCCCGTCAATCAGCGCATTCCTACTGTTATTGAGGGCTTTCCCACCGATGTCGTTGAGTTGCCAAACTTTGTACCGCATCAATTAAAAGACGGAATTCCCAATCGAGAGCGCTATCGGCCCGTGCCCGGGGGGGCCGAGATTTATATGCCAAACAGCCCCTTTACCGGAGGCTTTTGTACATTAGGAATGTTTGTACACTCCACCCGCCCCCAAGACAATCCCGAGGATATTTATTTGTTGTCCAACGCCCATTGTTTTTATCGCAATGATCAAGCGATCTTTCAACCGGAATCTCATGAGAGCGATAACCGTATTGCCTACTCCTCACGAATCATCAATTCATCACGCGTGGATGCCGGTATCGCCCAGATGTTGGATAATGATGATGCGCAGCCCTATGAAATCATCGGGATCGGAACGCCGTTGTCACCTTATACACTCACTCTTGCCAATCTGAGCCAAACCGTCGTCAAGAGCGGACGTACCACCGGTGTCACCATTGGTCGGATCGCTTATCTTCATGCGAATGCCGATGATAAACGTGATCAAATCATCATCGCCGATATTGATACTGCCTTTTCCGATCATGGTGACAGCGGTTCCATCGTATTGATGGAAAGCGGTGAGCAACGCCATCACGTTGTCGGTTTGCTTTGGGGCGGAGCCGAAATCTATACCATATTAAGTCCGATCGAAATGGTCGTTGAAGAATTGGAAATCTCTCTAATCACCGCTTAAAGCAGAAAAAAGACATTGCACAAACAATGCCTTCCTTTTATAACAAGCGACCATCCCACTGTTTCAGCCAGAAACGAGCGCTTCTTGCCATTTCTTTACAGAATTTCGCTCCGGTTTTCCGCGCATAAAACATCTGTGCGTAATTCTTCGCCCCAACCGCATTATCACTTCGATATCGACGATCTTCCGCTTGGAACATCGCATCAATGTCCTCTCCGCTCAAGCGTTGATAGGTATCCTCAAAAACCACAAATTTCTTCTCGAATCGCTCCTTCGGCAAACGCGGAAAATTCTCCGGATAATGTCCGTAAACCACCATACCGATGGGCATCGTATACTGCGGTAAGCTTAAACATTCTTTGATCTGTTCCCCGTTTTCCATAATATCCCCGATATAACAAGATCCAATATCCATCGACTCGGCCGCAATCACACTGTTTTGAGCCGCAATCATCGTATCCTCAATCGCCAAAAACAAATCGCTTTCCTGCGGCGCTTCAAACTGGTAATCCTTTCCCTCACAAAACCCCTTCACATCATTTTTCTCATAATAATCGACCCACTTCTGAAAATCAGCCACGAACACGATCATCAACGGCGCTTTTGCCGCAAAGGCCTGATGATCACACAGTTCTGCCAAAAGAGCCTTTTTTTTCGGGTCGCGGATGATAATCATCGAATATAACATCTGATTCCCGGCGGTCGGAGCCCGCATTGCCGCATTCACAATCGCATTTTCTTCTTCACTGCTGATTGGTTGACCACTGTAAGCTCTTAAAGAGATTCGCTTGTCAATCACATCCAACACTTCATTTTTTATCATAGACTGCCTCCTTATTTCACAAACTATTATAAGATAATTAACAGACATTATCAAATCGAATAACTCTAGTTCTGTGCTTTTCCCTGATAACGTGTTCACATTATCAGAAATAGCTTCTGCCACTTCCCCTAAACAAAACTGGCAGAAAATGACATTTGATAAAGAAATAAAATGTGATACAATATAAGTAATCATCAAATAATGTAAACAATAGAAAAAAACAATAGCTGATAAAGAAAAAGCATAGATTACAAAGAGTAACGCAACGGAAAATGCATTTAATCAGCACTAATGAAAGAGGCGGAACGATGCAAAACATGAATAACAAACAAAGATACGGCATATTGATCATAATCTTTCTCATCGCTGTCGGCACAGGTACGCTCTGGCTTTGGAAAGGAAATGATCCCTATCAGAAATATAAAGAGGTTGATGACGATAACAAATTAATCGGAGAAGTGCAGAGCATTGTGACAGAAAGTGATGAACAAAAATCATTTCTCCATTATCCAAAGTTTGATCAGCCGGATGTCGATGACTATATTGAAAAGTGGGTACAGGATCTGCCCAAAGAGAGCGACATTACATATATGGATTATGAAAGCAATGAAATACTTGATATGTACTGGAATGTTACCTTCCACGTTCAGCAGTTGGATGCGGATCAGAACTTGATCAAGACTCAGGATTATAATTATACTTTTCATAAGGACAACGGCAAACGATTATCCATTAATGATATTTTACGTCGTGATTATGGCGACATGTTAAAGGAACAGTTTCAAAAACAGGCTGAATATAACTTAACGGATATCGCTAAGGTTCACTTCACAATCGGCGAAGATGCATTGGTATGCTATGTGGAGGACAAACAAATCACTCTGCCCTATGATCAATTCGCAAAATATATGAGAATACATGGCAAAGGTATCGCCAAAACATTTACGGAAACGAAGCGTACACTGTCCGTTGATCCCAACAAGAAAATGATTGCCTTGACCTTTGATGATGGCCCATCCCCGTATACAGAAGAATTTCTGAAGCTGTTTGAAAGCTACGAAGCCAACGCCTCATTTTTTATGTTGGGTCAAAATGTTATAAATTATCCTGAGACGGTAAAGCATATGGCCGAAGGCGGATTCGAAATCTGTAACCACTCTTGGGATCATCAAAGCATTGCCAGCAAAGATCGATCTATGATCAAGCGAGAAGTCTTTGATACCCAAGATGAAATTTATCGTATCACAGGAAAAGAACCGACACGCATCCGTCCGCCGTATGGTGCCTGGAACGATTTGACTCAGGAAACAATGAATGATAACGGCATGAAAATTACATTGTGGAATGTCGACAGCGAGGATTGGAGCAATCGCGATGCCTCTGTTACTTTACGCAGAGCCAAAGCCGGAGCATGCGATGGAGCAGTCATCCTCTTTCATGATCTTTATCCGAGTACCTTGGAAGCAGTAAAACAGTTGATTCCTTATTTACAAAAAGAAGGCTATCAACTGGTAACCGTATCGGAATTGTTTCAGTATAAAGGGGATCTCACCGGCTTATAAAATATTTCACCACATCATGTAGATGCAATATCCCGATATAACGTGTTTTTCCAAAGTGTTTGGTTTAGGAATTTGATTATCGTTCCGATTGTAATTCAGGAATGCCTACATCAAATTTCTTTAAAAAGAAATCAATACTTTTAAAGAGTCCTATGAATTAAACCGCGATGTACTTTGTGATCGGAATCATTCAAAAACAGGACATTTCAGAAAGCTATCCTTCGCTATAAAAGAAAAAAGCATTTGGACTTATGTACTCCGCCTTCTAACAAAGAGTACAATCGTTCGCAATGCTTTTTATAATTGGGGCTTTCCGCTGCCATACCAGTAATAGACAGAATTATTCGCTTCGTGAAGCTGTCCGCCCAGTTTTTGATACAGCGCATGAGCCGGAGCATTATTCGCTTGGGTAATCAGGAAAGTATAATGCATTCCCAACGCTTTGGCTTCATCAATCACCATCCGCACCATTGTTTCTGCGATATGTTTTCGCTGATATTTTTCATTCACAAAGACGTGATAGATCATTAACATATTGTCGCCCATATCAATTCGCGGCATAACATAGGCCAAAACATAACCGCAGACATTGTCATCGTTGCTGGCCATATAGATACGGATCAGATCGTTTGCCAATATCGTTTCCACCTTAGTATCGCTCACTTCCTCATGACGAAATGTACGAGTGATTTTTTTCAGCCAATCATGATCCTCTTTCGTTAACCTTCGATATTTAATCATAACTGTCTCCTTGATATTTTCTTTAGAATACAATATCTTATTTTATGATGAAGTATCTTCTTCCATTTTGGGCGCGTGTTCGATCACACGTTTCAGTTTCTTTTCAAATTCCACTCGGGGAAATAATACGCTAGTGCCACATCCCAAACATTTAATCCGAATATCCGCTCCCATGCGAATCACTCGCCAATGTTTTGACTTATGACAAGGGTGTTCTTTTTTCATTTCCACAATATCATTGAGATCATAATTTTTATCTACCATATTCACACCTCCCGTTCATGGATTTGATACGCATTCCATGTATTCTGTAAAAGCATCGCTATGGTCATTGGTCCGATTCCTTTTGGGACCGGGGTAATGAACGATGCCTTTTCTTTAACCGCTTCAAAGTCCACATCACCGCATAAATGATTGTTTTCATCACGATTCACACCGACATCAATCACCACTGCACCTGCTTTCACCCAGTCACTGCGAATCAACCGTGGCTTTCCGACTGCGGCGATTAACACATCGGCCTGTGAAGTGATTTTTTCGATATCCTTGGTCTTAGAATGAGTGACGGTCACCGTCGCATTTGCCTTTAATAATAATTGAGCGATCGGTTTGCCGACAATGTTGGAACGTCCGATCACAACTGCCTGTTTCCCACTTAAATCATCATAGCCGATTCGTTTTAGTACTTCCATAATCCCCATCGGCGTACAGGGAAGAAATGTTGCTTCTCCCATCATCATTCGACCGATATTATATGGATGAAAACCATCCACATCCTTACCGGGATCGATTGCCAACAAAATTTTATGTTCATCCATATGTTCCGGCAGCGGAAGCTGAACCAAAATACCGTCCACATCTGTATTCTTATTATAGGTTTCAATTAATGCCAACAGTTCTTGTTCTTTGGTATCCTCCGGTAAATGAATCAATTCATTTTCCATTCCGATCATCTGGCATGCCTTTTCTTTTCCGCGTACATAGGATAAGCTGGCAGGATTGGCTCCGATAAGGATGACCACCAATCGGGGAAGACGTTTTCCCGCATTTCTAAGACAATCCATCTGTTGTTTCAAATCATTTTTAATTGATGCGGCAATCTCACTGCCGTATACTACTTCTGCCATCGTTAAACACCTACCATTCTGCACTGTCGAGAATAATGGTGACCGGTCCGTCATTAAGCAGTTCCACTTTCATATCCGCTCCGAAAATACCCGTTTCCACCGTAATACCGTGTTCTCGCAATTGTTCGTTAAAATATTCATACAGGGGCAAGGCCTGATCCGGTTTCGCCGCTGCCTCAAAGCCGGGACGCCGACCGCGTCGACAATCCGCATAAAGTGTAAATTGTGAAACCGACAGAATCTTTCCTTGAATCTCGGAAAGTGAGTGATTCATCTTTCCCTGATCATCTTCAAATACACGTAATTCCGCCGTTTTCTTTGCCATACGAGCCGCCACTGTCTCATCATCGCTATTCGTGATTCCCACCAATGCTAAAAATCCCTGATCAATTTCTCCCTGTGTGTCTTTCGCTATCGTCACCTTTGCATATTGTACTCGCTGTAATACCACGCGCATGAATTCACAATCCCTTCTTCATGACTATAAGTATACACGAAACAACGCACTTTCGCTATACGCAATCAGTACAAATCTTGAAAAGAGTGAAGCCTATTACGATGCAAAGTAATACAAAAATCGCCATGATATCATTGCTTACCTCTTTACTAAGCTGTTCGATGATCGTCCTATGTGTTTGTTGAAAAAAGACACGTGGTTACCTTTATGTACCACATGCCCTCATACTGTTATTTTGATATTCAATGATTGATGTCTAGCGCATCAGTGTAGCTTCCAGATTCTTTAATTCTTCAAATGATAATGAAGGAACATAATCCGCAATTTCTTCCAACGTCATTTTGCCTTTCTTGATCATTCTTTTCGCTGTATCTCTTGCGGTTTTCTTTTCTGTATCTCTTGCTACTCTTTCTGCAGTGCTGGCCTCAATATCTTTTGCATAGGCTTTCAAGATATATTCATCATCAAATATTTCCATCCACATATCTACAACCTCCATTTCTTTACTTTCAAGATATTCTTTCAATACATTTCTGCCTTTACAGATATGAATGGTTTCTGTTACCGCCTGTTTGGTGTTTCCATGCATTTTTCTTTGTTCGTTATATACTTTGCAGAAAATGATATATTGCCCGATGATATCTTTTTCATTCGCTTGATATAATACTTTTACTTCCGCATCGATGGCGATCTTTATCCCATCAAAGAATTCATTAGAAAATGAAATCGTATCAGGAATGTCTTTTCTTTCTCCGGTATATATCATATACAATTCCGGCTTTGGTATATTCACCTTTTTACTTCCGTACAGATTCTGATTAGTACGCTTAAAATAATCGTGATACGTCTGGATCAGATACATCAATGCGCGAATGATGATATTCACACTCCATATAGACTGGCTTTCTACCAACACCATAAGGCGATTACCAACAGAAAATCCCAAATCGTTATATATCCCATCCATCAATACATTCTTGATGGTGATATCGGTAATTTCATCTTCGCTCACATGATCATCCTCAGGATGTAGTGTCTTATACAACTGAAGCAAATATTTCTTTTCTTGAAACAAACTTGTGAATACGCTATCCTTTATTTTACGTTTCGGTGTATTTTGCATCATTTTTCTCCTCTGCAAAAGCACCCTCACTCTTAAACATAAAATATTTCAACCCTTACACTTAAATTATACGTAATAACTTTCCCGATTACAATAAATTTTATATTAAATTTTTTCACTTTTAACCGCTTCCTGTTATACTGCCCGTTCTCGTTTCGAATCATTCATTAAGGTTCTTTTATTTGATTTTAATGTTTTTCTTAAAAAAGATGGTCTTTTTATCAACACAATGTAAGGGCATCAGGTTTGACGTGAATGCAAAAAGGCGCATAATCTAAGCGCCTCTACACTGTTAGTGTTAGAATTCTTTAATCTATTGCATAATATCAGCTTTTAATTGCCTAAGTTCATCAAGCGATAAGGAAGAAACACATTCGGCAATTTCTTCAAGGGACATTTTACCTTTTTTAATCAATTTTTTTGCTGTATCTCTTGCGGTTTTCTTTTCTACTCTTTCTGCAGTGCTAGCCTCAATATCTTTTGCATAGGCTTTCAAGATATATTCATCATCAAATATTTCCATCCACATATCTACAACCTCCATTTCTTTACTTTCAAGATATTCTTTCAATACATTTCTGCCTTTACAGATATGAATGGTTTCTGTTACCGCCTGTTTGGTGTTTCCATGCATTTTTCTTTGTTCGTTATATACTTTGCAGAAAATGATATATTGCCCGATGATATCTTTTTCATTCGCTTGATATAATACTTTTACTTCCGCATCGATGGCGATCTTTATCCCATCAAAGAATTCATTAGAAAATGAAATCGTATCAGGAATGTCTTTTCTTTCTCCGGTATATATCATATACAATTCCGGCTTTGGTATATTCACCTTTTTACTTCCGTACAGATTCTGATTAGTACGCTTAAAATAATCGTGATACGTCTGGATCAGATACATCAATGCGCGAATGATGATATTCACACTCCATATAGACTGGCTTTCTACCAACACCATAAGGCGATTACCAACAGAAAATCCCAAATCGTTATATATCCCATCCATCAATACATTCTTGATGGTGATATCGGTAATTTCATCTTCGCTCACATGATCATCCTCAGGATGTAGTGTCTTATACAACTGAAGCAAATATTTCTTTTCTTGAAACAAACTTGTGAATACGCTATCCTTTATTTTACGTTTCGGTGTATTTTGCATCATTTTTCTCCTCTGCAAAAGCACCCTCACTCTTAAACATAAAATATTTCAACCCTTACACTTAAATTATACGTAATAACTTTCCCGATTACAATAAATTTTATATTAAATTTCCTTTTCACTTTTAACTGTTTCCCATTCTTATTGCACACATTCACTTAAATATCCTTTTAGAGCCTATCGCCAGTAAAAGCAGTTCCATTCTCTGCATCTGAAATACTATTCTTTATCTGCCATGTATATTGACTATCCATTATCTCGCTCCTTATATATCATGAGTACTATATGCAATTTGCTGAACAAATATTAGGTTAGTTGTTTCATAGAAAAAGACAGAGCATCATTTACTCTCTGCCTCTTTACTATTCCATTACTAAATGAATCCTAAATTCAAACTTAATGCATCACTTTAACATTTATCTTCCTTGCTCTTATAAAGTATGAAGAATATGAATCCCAGTGATCCAAACATCATTCCAATAAACATGAATGCATTACTGGAATCGCCGGTTAAGGCTCCACCCATATTGTCCCCGGGATAATAAGCACCGTTCACATTGGTAGGCTCTTGATCGCTTGGTTCTGTCGGCGTATTTGGTTCTTCCGGTTCAGGATCATCAAATGTCATCGTATCATAAGGAAACGGCTCATCTGCGTTATGTCCCGGCTTCCATTCCGTTATCTTGACAATGTTCTCATCCGGTTTGCCATCATCATCTGTATCCACATTGATATCAGGTTTACCATCTCCGGTAGAATCAATATTCAAGTCCGGTATGTTATCGCCATCGGTATCGATATTGATATCCGGTACTCCATCACCGTCAAAGTCCAAGTTCACATCCGGTCTGCCATCGCCATCCGTATCAATATTAATCTGTGGTTTCACAT
>CAJUGR010000069.1 GCA_910586285.1 uncultured Erysipelotrichaceae bacterium | reverse complement strand
ATCGTACCCAATGGCAAATCCGTTGTGCTTTTAACGGTTTTTGTAAGCGGGCGTTGATACCGACATATAAGAACTTCTAAAGAGATAATCTAAATTCACCCATAATTTTCTTTTAAAAAAACGAAACCGAAGTATCGTTATTCATTATGAAGATGAATTCTCATGAGTGATAAAACTTGAAAATTTCTTAATAATTTCCTTCATCTCTGTTTCTGATTCATCATAGAAACAGAGGAATACCGCCGCAGATTGAGGATGGCGTATCTGTGCAGTATCATCCAAAATATGTATATGACAATTTTCATCGCCATACAGAGGATAATGATGATCTTGTATATCACTCAGAAAATACTTGGAGCCATGACATAGGCCACAGGGATGTTCTTTCTTATCCAGCGCCGTGCGTATCGGACAATGCTTCATCACCATTAATTCTTCTTTTCCGTATCCATAGGAAAGAAAGCTTCCCAAGCAGCCATAACGTTTGTTGAAAGCCGTTTGGATTTCCGCAATCTGATGATCATCACATTCATTAGACAGGATGATTCCCTTTACTCCATGCGCAAACAGGAAGGCAGCCGCATAAGAATTGGTAATGTTCATGAAATGTTCCGCAATCCCGCCCTTTTGTGACAATGCGCCTACTTCACTGAACAGAAATGATGAAGCGGGATAGGCTTCCGTCATCACGCGCATTCCCACATAGCCCAGATCATAATCACCGGGATGAAGCTTTTGATAAAGCCGGGGTTCGCCGTAAAGATGCTTAACTCCCATCTGTTTCGCAATTTCTGCCTGTTGCTCGTTATGTACTCTGACATAACAACCGGAAAGCGTTTCGCATTCGATACGACGCTGATAACTGCCATAAGGCAATGACTGCGGTGCTTGTGTGCGCAGCTGATAAAGGGTATCCAATGCCCGGCGTCGCAAATCGTTAATTACTTTGATCGCTACGATCGCTTCTGAATCGGTTTGAAGTTCAATGTGAGCGGCTTCAAATATCGTATTTCCGCATTTCTTCAGTTGTTGGCGCAAACGCTCTTTTGTCAAACCGTGATGCAGGGCAGACTTTGCCTTATCCGTTGCCCAAACCTCACATTCATGCCCGGCATCATCCCAAACGCTCAGCGTAGGGACTTGATCAATTCGCAGCGTAAGACGCATAAAAACCGAAACTTTGCGTTTTCCGTTTTCATAGGATTGGCGAAGCTGTTCTAATTGCAGAACATCACTGGTTTTTACCACGACACTTCCTTTGGGGATGGCGCCGTCCACTTCCACCTCAACGATGGCTCCGGCGGCAGCACTGTTCACCAAGCGATGATGATCATAAAGTTTGTTAACAACACAGCCGACATCACCTTGATCACATAAAATGCGAATTCCGTCATACTGATGCAACCCATCGGTAAGTTGAATACTTACCCTTCTTCCTTTTTTAGATAATGTACGCCCGATTTCCACACCCATATGATTAGGGCGCAGCGGATTCATCAAGGCATGACCCTGTTGATGAAATAAATGACCTTCGGTAAATCCGCGATGAAAAACCTTTTCCATATCTTTCATTGCTACATCAACCGCAAAGTTATGATGTTGATAATAAGCATCAATCGCACAACGATACACTGCGGTCATTTGTGCTACATAGGCCGCTCGTTTCATTCTTCCTTCAATTTTGAAGGAAGTGATGCCGGCCTCGATCAATTCCGGAATTTTAGCCAATGTATTCAAGTCTTTCGGACTTAATAAGTAATCACCACTTTGCGTCATATACGAAATCTGATTTCCGTCAATTCGACCCAAGCGATATTTCATACGACACATTTGCGCACAGGCTCCGCGATTGCCGCTACGTGATAGTTTTTTGGCGCTCATCAAGCACTGTCCACTGTATGAGATGCACAAAGCACCTTGTACAAACACTTCCGTTTCTACACCCATATGGGCAAATCGCTGTACTTCTTCGATCGTAGTTTCACGCGGCAAAACAATTCGCTTCATACCGGCCTCACGCATCAGCTGAATACCGGCTTCATTATGAATATGCATTTGGGTGGAAGCATGAAGTTCCAACTGCGGAAAGCATTGATGCACAACATCAAACAAGCCGAGATCCTGAATGATCAGCGCATCAACACCCTGTTCATAAAGAAATTTAACATAAGCAATCGCTGTCTCCATTTCCGATTCATAAATCAGCGTATTCATCGTAACATATACTTTGACACCATATCCATGCGCATAGCGCAAAGCCTCGATCATTCCCGCCTCATCAAAATTATCCGCATAGGCACGTGCGCCAAACATCGTACCGCCCAGATAAACCGCATCACATCCGTTTTGTACTGCCGCAATCAGTGCTTCCATCGATCCGGCCGGTGCCAACAATTCCACTTTCTGCATCATAAGTCCTCATTTCTCTATCATTGTAGCGAATTTTGCGCTGATGTGCAAACCTTTCGTTCCTATATTAGAAATTCCTTAGTGATGTTTACCTTATTATCACATGAAAAGATTCCTTACCAACTATCGCATTCATTCAAAATATGTTAATATATAGAAAAAGGACAGATCAGGAGGTTCCTATATGAAAATCGCTACTATCGGCACCGGTTTCATCGTTGAATGGTTTTTATCTGCGGCATCATTATGCGAAGATGCCCAACCAATTGCCGTCTATTCTCGCAATGAATCAACCGGTCGCAAACTTGCGGATCAGTTTTATATCGACCGTGTTTACACCGACCTTAATGACATGCTGCACGATGATGAAATAGAATGCGTCTATGTTGCTTCTCCTAACTCGCTGCACTACAAGCATGCCAAAGCAGCATTGTTGGCAGGAAAACACGTGATTTGTGAAAAGCCTTTCACATCCACTTTGGCACAAGCATTGGAACTAACCCGCTTGGCCAAGCAAAAGCAGCGTTTTTTATTTGAAGGGATTATCACCATTCATATGCCGAATTATCTTTCTTTGAAAGAGCATATAAAAGAGCTGGGACCGATTCGGATGGTGCAATGTAACTTCTCCCAATACTCCTCGCGTTATGATCGCTTTTTAGCCGGGGAAACGCCGAACGTATTCAATCCTGAATTCTCCGGCGGCGCATTGTCCGATATCAATATATACAATCTCCACTTTGTCATGAACTTATTTGGCAAGCCGCAGGACGTGTACTACTTTGCGAATATTCAACGTGATATTGATACTTCCGGTATCCTGGTTTTGCAATATGATGGTTTCCATGCGGTATGCGTCGGATGTAAAGATACCAAATCGCATAACATCGCTCAGATCCAAGGAGAAAACGGTTATATCACGCTCAATTCAGAAACCGGATACTGTGCCAACTATTCCATCACCACGAAGGATGGTACACAAGTGCCCGCCATCCGACAAAACGATTTACGCTTATACTATGAAGTCAAGGATTTTATGCAAGTCATGCGGGAAAATGATTACGAAACGTGTTACCAATGGCTGGCATATTCCAACAGCGTGATGGAAGTATACGAAACGGCACGTAAAAAAGCGGGAATTTCTTTCCCGGCCGATCAAGCACCTTTATAACAACAAAAAAACATTTCAGAGCAATATCAACATTGGTTATGAAATGTTTTTTTATCATCTTGATAACGCAAAAGCGTAAGCAAAGGCTCATCCGCAGCCTGAAAGTGATACGCATCAAGTTCCTGTATCGTGACCCACTTTCCCTGATGATGAGCATGAAAGCATACACTGCCTTCAACAATATGGGAGCGAAAAGCGCTGACATGTACAATAGGATCAAAGGCAACATCGTCAAATTCACAAAGAAATTCATCCACGACAATATCCACATCCAATTCTTCCTTTATTTCACGTATACATGCTGCTTCCTTGCTTTCATCCGCTTCCACTTTACCGCCGGGAAATTCCCACACACCATCGGCAGTCACTGACCGCCGTTGGGCAATCAGCACCCGTCCTGATTGATCATGCAAGACCGCGCAAACGACTTCAATCTTTTTCATGCCATAACTCACGATGGTGTTCTGCCATCTCATACAAAGTCACACCGAAGGCGATCACAAAAGCGGAAGCGATTAACATCATCCAATTCTGTGATTCCGATAATAAGCCGAAATAAACGCCGATACCACCGGTGAATAAATATAAGAACGAACCGATCAGATGATACCTCTTCATCGACAATGAACTAACACCGGCCGCCGCAATCAGCAACATACAAATAGTCAATGTTTTTAACGGATCAATGGCGTATTGAAAATGTGACTGTATCATTGTATAGGCATTGAGGATTAAATAACCGTAAAAGGGGATCAAGGCGATCGTAAAAATTCGGGAATTAAACTTCATCATATTCCCTCACTTCAAGAGGATATTCCATCTTTGATTCCTCCCAAGATGCTAATACCTCGTCATAAGCAAGTGCATAGGCCTTCGCTTTGTCCAAATCATGGCAGCGATAATTACCGCATTCCGCACTGGTGGAAGCACCCGGTAAGACGCCTTCGAAAGCAGCGATATATTGACAAGCATCCTGAACCAGCTCCAGAACCTGTGCTTTACTCATGGAATCGCGCACCAATAAATAAAAGCCGGTACGACATCCCATCGGGCCCACATATAACATCGCATCCCGATATTTTGAATTACGCATATACGTCGCAAATAAATGTTCAAAGCTATGCAGACCGTCATCTTCCAGATACGATCCTTGGTTGGGCTTCACCATTCTTAAATCATAGGTGATTACATCGCCATCCTGCCGCGACACGTACAAGCCCGGCATCAAATAATCATGATTGATGCAAAAACTTGCGATTTTTTCCATTTCATCACATCCTTGTTCGAACATTCTATCATAAACAAAAAAAGAAATCCACAATTCAAGAATTTCTTTTCATTGTTAATTATTTACATCAGACCATTTTCTGCGATCCGGACTTAAATTATCAACATAATAACGAATGGTCAAAGAGCCGGCACATTTACTTTTGTTTTTCGGTTCTACGATAAATCCATCGCCCTCTAACATCGCATCCAACATCGCTTTACAACAAGTGTTGACGTTCTTAACTCCCGGTTCACATTCCTCATTGAAATCCTTCGCATTGATTTCAATGTATAACCACTGTTTGTCATGTGCTTCTGTTTTCTTATTCCACAAGCTTGCCGCATAATCATCCATTGTCAGTTTTGCCATAGTTATCACTCCTTTTTCTTCGTTTTTATTATAACACGGTTCCCTCAATAAGCAAAGTTTTTATCTGCATTTACCTTAAACAAGTGTCCATAAGCGATAAAAACGCCGCATCACCGCAGCGTTTCTACCATTGATTTTTAATGTTTTGCCTTTTCTGCATCGCGCCAGTTATCTTGATAACCACCTAACAAATCTACAAAACGTTTTGCCGTTAAATGCGGACGCGTAATGGCACTGCCGACTACGACGCTGTGGCAGCCCAAGAAAATACATTTCATGGCGTCTTCCGGCGTATAGATATGACCTTCCATCATCACATAAGCATCGTCCTTGAAATCACGGCACATCCGGGCAAATTCACGCATATCGGGTCCTTCGATATGCGCGGTTTCCTTCGTGTAGCCGTACAGAGTCGGCGCTACGATATCGGCACCGTTTTCAATCGCCCGTTTTGCCTCATCATAATTGGAAACATCCGCAAAGATAATCGCTTCCGGAATTTCTTTTTTCACTTGTTTGATCAAATCCCAAGCCTGTGTTTTTTCATGGGTGAGCTGTGCAGTACAATCCAAGGCGATAATTTCAGCACCGGCTTCCCAAACGCCTTTCACTTCTTTCATTGTCGGTGTGATAAATACATCTGTATCATCATGCCAAACCTTCCATAACCCGATCATCGGTAATTCCGGTACCGCCTTTTTAATCGCCGCAATCTGTTCCGGTGAATTGGCGCGAATACCAACTGCTCCGGCCCAGCGAGCAGCTTCGGCCATTTTCACGACAATATCATCCGTATAAATCGGATCATCGCGCTGAACCTGACAAGAGACAATCAAGCCGCCCTTCATACTTTCTAATATCTGTTTCTTTCTTGGATCTGTTGTTTTCATCTGTTCTCCTTCTTTCTGTTCTTATATGGTCAGTCATGCATCATTATGACTTTATCCCTCTTCATTCACAAATACAAATATTTTTTGCTTTTTTCATGGACTTCGGGAAGGCATCGGTATAGATCGTATGGAAATCCTTCATCTGTGCCCATGTACTTAATGCTTTAATTTCAAACTTTGAAGAATCGATTAACAAATCGTTGCGCAGAGAGCGCTCCATAATCGCTTTTTTGACCGCGCCGATCGCAAAGGCAAAAATTGTCACTTCGCCATTTTGCGGATTGACTCCGTTCGTGCTGAAGAACGCATGGTCGAAATTAAACTGGCGAATCATTTCCAGCGTTAACGGTCCGCTTGACATATCATTGCCACTATGAAATTCGCCCCCCAGTAAGTAAATATCACCGCGAAAGGTTTCCGGCAATTTACGGATCAAATACGTACTGGCACTGACAATCGTAATGCGCTTGTGTACGATATGTTCTAACAAATACACCGGTGTAGTCCCTGAATCAATGTAAATGCAGTCACCGTCTTTAATCTGTGTCGCTGCTTGAGCGCAGATACGCTGTTTTTCTTCCACATGAAGTGTTTCTTTATGCTTTACCGGCACTTCATTCAAACCGCTGAGCGTATTTTTTGCGATCGCTCCGCCGTGTTCTCGCTGGATTAATCCCTGTTGTTCCAACTCCGCCAAATCGCGCATGACGCTGGAACGGGAAACACCAAGCGCCTCAGTCAATTCTTTTACCGTAATAAAGGAGCGTTCATTCACCAAATTCATGATGATATATAATCGTTCTTTGGACAGCACTTCGCATTCTCCTTCCCGTTAACCGCCGATCTTCACTTTGATATTTTGGCGCTTACCGTATTCGGCATATTCGCTCAATTCACATTTTTCCATGATTTTCAAATCTTTATATACATAATCACGATTCATCTGTTCCCACTTGTTTTTACCCAACGAGTGATACGGCAATAAGTTCACTTCCCGCACCTTCAGTTTTTTCGCATAGTCGATAATTTTACATAACATTTCTTGATTCGCATTGAAACCGGGGATTACCGGTACCCGTACGATGACCTTGGAAGGATCACGCTGCGCCAACCATTCCAGATTGGTAAAGATGTATTCACTGCGTCCGCCGGTCACCTCATAGAGTGTATCCGCATTCAGATGTTTTACATCATACAGGAATAAGTCGATATAGGGCAGCGCTTTTTTGATATCACTCAGCGGAACATTTCCGGTTGTTTCCACGGCCACATGAAGATCATGACACTTGCATTCTTTTAACAGTTCTGCCAAAGCATCCGCTTGTAGAAACGGTTCCCCACCGGAAACCGTAATGCCGCCGTCACTGTTATCGAAATAGTCCTTGTCCTTCAACACCTCGTTTACCACTGCATCCACACTCATCGTTTCTCCGGCAAAGCTTAACGCATGGGGCAAGCAGTTTTGCGTACACTGTCGGCATTCAAAGCATTTGGCGCTGTCCCATTGCCATTTTTGATCAAAGGTAATCGCTTGTGTCGTACAACTTGCCGCACATGCTTTGCACGATACGCATTTTCGCTGATCATAAAGCAATGTCGGCTTTTTTGACCAGCTTTCCGGATTGGCACACCATGGGCAATGGAGTGAACAGCCCTTTAAGAATACAGTGGTACGAATTCCGGGGCCGTCATGGGTCGCAAATTTTTCAATATTGAAAACGTTAATCATATAATTCCCTGCTTAGCAATTCCGCTTGAATATCCGGAGTTAAGTTTACGAATATCGCACTGTATCCCGCTACGCGGACAATCAAATCCGGATAATTTTCCGGATGCTTCTGGGCATCTTCCAGTACACCGTGATCAACACAGGTGACCATCAGCTGACAACCCCCTTTTTTAAAGTAGGTATCAAACAAGGCTTTCACTTTTTCTTTATCATCATGCATCATCCGCGGTGTAAACTTCATGTTTTGAACACTGCCGCCATGATATTTGGCTTTGAATTTTGCCAATGAATTTAAACAAGCCGTAGGGCCGCTCTTGGCTGCGCCACCCTGCGGATTATTAGCAGGATTCATATACACACCGCGCTTGCGCCCATCCAAGGAAGCATCCGTTTCATGACCCCAATCGGTATTGGTCTGGTTATTGGAAATTACGATCAGATAATAACCCAGATTTGCATCGATGCCTTTTTGACGAATCCCTTTGGCAATGTATTCGTAAAGATCATTGGCCATTTCATCGCATCCTGCATCATCGTTACCGTATTTCGCCACATCCAACAGATCACGCTGAATTGTTTCATAACCAACGAAATCATGCAGGGCAGCTTCATTCAGTTGTTCTAATGTATACTTCTTAGACTCATAAACCAATTCTTTGATCGCATATAGAGCATCCGAGGCATTGATGCTGCCGTAGATCTCATTGGTGCCGCCCAAGATTTCCACACCACCATCCAGAAGTGCCTTCTCACGCCCAATACAATCGTCCATTAATATGGATGTGTAAAGGAAGGAAACTTGTTCATTCATAATCTGGTAGCTGTAAGTTTGTGCCTCCACACTCAAGGTAAAGTAATAATCCAATAATTCCTTGTATTGATCATATAATTCATCAAAGCTTTTGATTTCGCTCAGTGCTTTTACTTTCATTGGGCCTGCACGCAAGATGTGATCCATCGGATCATATCCCTCATTCAATGCCAACTGTAAGATTTTCAAAACGTTTAATAACGTATTCGGCGTACCAACGCTTTTTCCCTGAATGACAAATTCACCACAGCCGAAGGGAATATATTGTTCGGCGATTTTACGCTCCACCCGCATCGCATACTCAACGGCCGGCACATTGACATCATCATTATATAAGGTCGGATAGGTCGCTCCCGAGGCAATACATTCGTAAGCCATATCCATAATATCATCCGGTGTTTCTTTGTTAAAGCGCAGCGTAAATTGCGGTTCGACATAGCGAGTATCCTTACATACACGTAAACATATCCGCGTAAACATATCGCAGGCTTCCACATTTTCACGGCCGACACCACCGACAATAATACGTCCGTTTACGGTTGTTCGGCGATTTTCAATCATCCTCCATAGTGATTTCAAATAGCGATACGCATCGTCTTCATTGATGATGTGCCGGTCGATATCATGCTTTAAGAATGACCCCAACACAATGTCCATTCTGCCATAATTAATTACACCGGCACACAGCGCATAAATCCAGAATAGCTGTAATGCCTGATGGAATGTTTCTGGTTTATGTTCTTTGATATGTTCCAAGCTGTCAAGCATCAACTGACATTCTGCCTGACGCTTGGGATCATCATTTTTCGCTGCCGCTTCCTTTACCAATTCCTGTTGGCGTTCGATGACCTTCTTTAATAGTTCCATAGCTTCTATGGATGCTTCAATAAAGCCGTTTTGATTTTTTGTTTTACATTCTTCAATAATACCATTGATCCCAAGCCGCATCAATTTATTATAATTGAGCATCATTCCCGACAATCTGGCCGTTGCCATAAACGGATATTTACAATCAATAAGCCTTCCCGTTGTTGTATCATTTAAGATATCCTGACAATAAAGTGATTTAACATCATGATCCTGCCAATAATCATAAAGTACATCGACTCGGGCTTTATCTTCTTCACGATCCAACTGTTCCTTAAAAGCACGCAATTTATGGAATACGCAATAATGTCCCACACCACCGACACTGGTCACACAGCCGAAGCCAATCGGCAGAAAGTCCAATCGTCCGGCAATCAGATCATCATCTTCAATGGATCGAAATAACGCAGGGTAGATCGTCTTTAAACAGTTGATCTCTCGTTTTGCTTTATCCAAACCGGCACTGTCTTGATGCGCCTTTGTATAAGCTTCCATGATATCCAGTTGTTCCATCATCGGTTTTTCACAAGGGATTTTAATACTGACTTCTACATTTTGTACACCGTCGATATTGATTTTTGCCATGCTTTTTCGCTCCTTTTCACCTATTTTTATATGGCTGCATCCAACGCTTTGGATTGCTCGGTTATAATATAACAGACGCGAAAATCAAAGTCAATAACTTTTGATCATTTCTAACCAATTTTATTCAACTTTGTTCATTTTGATTCATCGCTAAACTGTTTGTTTACGCTGTAAAGTGATGAATCACCATGTAAATGTTAAAAAAATCCCGCGTTATAATGGCATGAGGTTCGTTATCATTTGACAAAAGAAAAACGCGCTATTCCTTTCATTCAGAGTAACACGCTTCTTATTCTATTTTATGGAGTATAGCTGATTCATTTCATTTCGTGTCATTTCCATTCTATGATTTACTTATACATAATCTAATGTTAAAAGTAAATGAATCTTAGGTTTTGTTTTTCAATGTATCATCATATGTTTCAATGATACATTCATAATGCTTGGTATGTTTATCGTAGTTAATACCTACCAGTAAGATTTCTTTGTGATCCTTTACCTTGTCAATATAATGCCTTTCGTAGATCTGATCGATCGCATCTTCTGCACTTTTATCATATTTCAATTCTAATATGATCGGCGGATACTGCTTCTTTTTCGGAGTGAATAAATAATCCACATATCCCTTTCCGCTTTTCATTTCTC
>CAJUGR010000068.1 GCA_910586285.1 uncultured Erysipelotrichaceae bacterium | reverse complement strand
ATACCAGGTGATGTGAATGGTGATGGAAAGTTGACTCCAGCTGATTATATCAAAATAAAAAACCATATAATGCGTGTTAATATCCTATCTGGTAATCCTTTAAAGGCGGCTGATGCCAATGGAGACGGGAATATTACTCCGGCAGACTATATTTATGTTAAGAATAGGATTATGGAACAAAAACAATAAAGGAGTGGTTTTGTGGTAAAACACAAACATAAGTTGATATGTGTATTTTGCATTTGCCTCTTAACAATAACGAGTTTTTTGCAATTTCCTCTACATGTTCATGCGGCAAGTGCATCAGTAAGCGCTTCTGCTTCTACAATTTATGTGGGAGGGAGTGTTACCTTTACTGTTAGGGTTAGTGGCGGTGCAGGATATATCACAGTAAGTGGAGCAGTTAATGATTACATTTGGCTAGATGATAAATCAAAATCGTACACGGTTAAAGGCAACTCTGTCGGCACTTTGAAAGTAGATATTAAAGGTCTAGTGGCGGATGTAAGTACAGAAAGCGATCAAGAAGTTAGTGGTACGGCAGTGGTCAACGTTATTCAGCGTCCTACAACTAATCGGCCGACTAATGGTGGCAGTAGCGGCAGCGGTAACAGCGGCGGTAGCAGTAGCAATCAAGGCTCTTATCAGACACCTCAGGTAAATCAACCGCAAACTTCGCAAGAGGATCCGCTTGAAACAAAATCGGATAATGCGAATTTATCCTCGTTGACAATTTCTAAGGGAACCTTGGCTCCTGCCTTTTCGGCAGAGAAAACCAATTACAGTGTATCACTGGAAAAAGAGGATACTTCTGTACGGGTAGAGGCAACGGCAGAAGACAACAAGGCAACCGTCAGCGGAACCGGTGATATTTCTTTGAAACCGGGGGATAATGAAATTACCATCAGTGTAACAGCCGAGGACGGTACAGTGAAGAAATACATCATCAAGGCGATGGTCGATGAATCACCGGATGTTTATGTGGACTATAACGGAAAAAAACTGGGTGTTGTTAAGAAAGTGGATGAAGAAGTCATTCCGGCATCGTTTGAAAAAACGATGATTTCTTTGGAAGGAAAAAATGTTGAAGCATGGCACAGTAATCTTTCCAATATAACGATCGTTTATATGATCGATGACAACAATGAAAAAAACTTTTATTTATACGATGAAAATACCCAAATGATTTGTTCTGTATACAAGCCGATCGCTTTATTAGGGCGTAATGTGGCTATCATTGATATTCCCGCTGAATTACAGGATCGTGTCGGTATGAAATACGGTGAGGTGGAAGTGGATACGATCAAGCTGATGGGATGGACCTTCAGTGATCCCAGCTTTGAAAATTATGTGTTGTTATACCTCATGGATGATAAGGGACAAATGCATTATTATTTGTATGAGAAAAGTGAAAACACATTACAGTTATACAGCCGACAGGCACCGATTACCCAGACTCAGTATGAACAGTTATTGGACGATTTACAGTCGCGGATGATCATGGTCTTGGCTTTGGCAATCACCAATGTGGTCACCTTGGCGGTGTTGTTAGTTGTAGTGTTTAAAAAACGCAAGCCTAAAAATAAAAAACAAACGAAACAGAAAGTTCAGGTAAGGAAAGAACCGGAGGTTTCAGAAGTAAATGCGGAAGAAGAAGTGGAACCCTTTGATGCATGGAAATATGAAGCAGAACAAGAAAAACATACGATTCATATGAAACCGTATGAGCAAGAACAGCATCTGTTTGAAAAACGTGATGAGGATATGGACGAGTAATCATGACAGGAATGATTACTCGTTTTCTGTTTTATGGGGATTCTATTCATTATGGATGTAGAAAAATAAGAAAAAAAAGTCTTCTTTTCCGAATTAGGTGTTTTTAAAGTCCATAAATTATGGTATGATATTATAGAATGAAAAAGAGTGTAAGGGGGTCGACCTTATGGAACGCAAACAAATATTTGCCGCATTGGAACTGGCAGATCACGAAGTACGACTTGTGATAGGTGAATTCCATGAAACTCGGTTTAATATTTTGCGTGTTGAGCGAGTAAGGACATCCGGCATTGTCAATAAAGCAATTGTGGAAGAACAAAATGTGGTCAATGCAGTGATGAAGGCAGTTAACAACGCTTCCAAAGTGCTTGGTTTTCGGATCGAGCGTATTTTACTGGCGATTCCCTGTATTGATGTGACGCGTTTTAATAAGCGGGTCAATGTCTTTGTTGAGGATGGCAGTAAACGGGTTCGTATGTCCCATATCCAAAGTGGAATTAACGAAGCGGTTTCTTATAAACCGGATGAGGATTTAGAGTTGGTTAATCTTGGCTGCATCAAATATATTACCAACGGTATCACGTCGCGAAAGATGCCGTTGAATGAAGTATGTGATGTGCTGACGATGAGCATCGACTTATTATATGCCAATAAAGAAATTGTTTATTCTTATGCGCGTTGTGTTGAAAAAGCCGGATTGGAAATCATTGATATCTGTTTGGATGCTTATGCCATCGCGGAAGAAGCGGCGATTTTTGAGCAGACTGTGGATAAATATGTGGTATTAATTGATCTGGAGCGACAAAATACAACACTTTCTTTATTCACACATGGTAAACTGGTAAACTGTGAAGTATTGGAAGGCGGATATGGTAATTGGATTGCCCCGCTGAAGGATCAATATCATCTTCCTTTGGATGTCGGATTTCGGCTGATTCAGAATACGTGCGCTTTGGAGGAAAAAGAAGTGGGCGATTCCGTTGTATATATCTGGTCAGAAGCAGGAGAATCCCGCCAAATTACGGAGCGTGATGTTTATCAATGTGTCATTGGTCCGATTCATGAATGGTTGGATATGATCAATGAAACATGCCAGCCGATTATTGAAAGTGGCAATGTTCGTTATATCTTAACCGGTGAGGGTATGGAGATTCAGGAACTGGAAGGTATGGCAAAAGAGTTGAATGCACCGATGCAGATCTATGTACCGCAAACGATCGGAGCGCGTGATTGTGCATTGGTAACATGCCTGGGATTATTCTACGCATGGCGTTCTCAACAGTCCATTCGTAAGGATGAGCGAACCAGTTGTGATCAGCGTGATGTGGAAAAGGTTGTGGAAAGTGTCAACAAGCGTTCCAATGATGATGAAGGCGGCTTCACTAAGAAGTTAAAGAGTATGTTGCTGAGTGATAGATAAATCAAGAGAGCGAGGAAAGAGCAAAGATGAGTGATTTACAATTTGAACAGGTGGCAAAAATCAAGGTATTCGGGATTGGCGGCGGCGGCTGTAATGCTGTAAACCGCATGGTTTCCGAAGGCGTTAAAGGCGTAGAATTCTACGTAGCGAATACCGATCTTCAAGTATTGAATCAATCTCCCGTTGAAAATAAAATCATCTTGGGCCGGGAAATTACCAAAGGCCTGGGAGCCGGAGCAGATCCGGAAGTGGGGCGTCGTGCGGCACAGGAAAACGAAAATGAGATTCGTGAAGCGATCAAGGGCAGCGATATGGTATTTATTACTGCCGGATTGGGCGGGGGAACCGGAACCGGCGCAGCACCGTTGTTCGCGAAAATTGCCAAAGAAGAAGGCGCGTTGACCGTTGCGATTGTGACCAAACCGTTTACTTTTGAAGGTAAGAAACGCTTGCTTTCGGCAGAGAGCGGATTGGCAGAATTGCGAGAATACGTAGATTCCATGATTATTGTATCCAACAATAACCTGATTGAAGTGATCGGCAGAAAACCGTTGGTGGAAGCGTTCCAGGCTGCCGACAACGTACTGCGTCAAGGTGTGCAGACGATTACGGATTTGATTGCGGTACCGGCTCTCATCAACTTGGATTTTGCGGATGTCAAAACGATTATGGAAAATCAAGGCAGTGCCTTAATTGGTATCGGTATGGCTGAAGGGGAAGATAAGGCGCGTGCCGCAGCAGAAAAAGCCATTCAATCCCCGTTGTTGGAAGCGCAGATTACCGGTGCCCGTAACGCGATTGTCAATATTACCGGTGGCGAGAGCATCACTTTATTTGATGCGGAGGATGCGATGGCACTGGTTCGTGAAGCAGCCGGAAACGATATTGATGCGATTTTCGGTGTTGCGATCAATGAAAAGCTGGGCGATTCCATTATTGTGACCGTGATTGCGACCGGTTTTGATCAGCCGAAAGAAAATATTATCAAGGCGGTACCGAAATCGGTAAATGCGACAGGTTTTGCGCAGCCGCAGCCGAAACAACCGGTGGCTGTCGGCGCAAGTGACACACCGACCTATCAGGAGAACGTCGTGGAAGAAGATGAAGACGAGGGAAGCATTCCGCGATTCTTTAAGCGATAATAATGAAGTTTCTGTATATTGGTGATTCTTATCTTCGCTCGATCCCATTCTTGGAAACGATGAAAAAAAGGTTATTTGCCTTTGCGCAAAAAGAAGGTGTGACACATATTTACATCAGCGGTAAGAATACGAGTGGAAAATATGTAAAGTCGTTTGCCCAGCAATGTGAACAGCTTGACATCACGATGATGCGAAGTCCTGCAGTGATACCATGGGGAGGTAGAGAAGCAACGTTAACCGATGAATTTTTACGCTTACAAGATGAAGATATCAATGTTCCGGAAAACGGTTGTGCCATTTTTGGTGACAGTGAACAAATGCGGTTACAGCGTATTTACTTTCAGTTGTTTTTAATGCATGATTATACGATGAATCCCGATTCTTTGGAAGATGAATTGAGTGAATTGTTACATGATATCATGCACCTGCATAAAAAAACCAATCATTACAACTAGACACATGAGCGATCATGTGTTTTTCTTGTAGCTTTTGTCGAAATGATCATAGAAGGGAAGGCTGCCTCATAGGGTGTTGATGTAAGGAGGCAGTGGTATGAGCTATCGCAAGAATACTTATGAGGTTTTAAAAGAACTGAACAGCGATCCCAATAAAGGTCTGACTGCTCACGAAGCAGCCCACAGACGGGTAACGATGGGTACCAATGAACTGAAGAAACAAAAGAAAAAGTCACTTTTCGGATTGTTTCTGGAACAATTTCATGATCCAATGGTCGTGATTCTGATTGCGGGTGCCATCGTATCACTCTTTTTAAATGAGTGGATCGATGCTGCTATTATTTTATTTGTCATTGTCATGAATGCGATCATCGGTGTTATTCAAGAGTATAAGGCAGAAAAAGCCATTGATGCATTGGAGAAATTAGCCTCTCCCAAAGCACTTGTGGTGCGGGGCGGATACTTGAAGGAAGTGGATGCGTCTTCACTGGTGGCCGGCGATATTGTTGATCTGGAAGTGGGACGATATATTCCAGCTGATATGCGCTTGTTGGCAAGCCGTAATTTAAAGGTGGAGGAGAGTACTCTGACCGGTGAGAGTGAGCCGGTAGAGAAGGATGCGGATCTTGTTTTTGCGGAAGAGATGCCTATTGCCGATCAGCGCAACATGGTCTTTATGTCAACCTATGTTACATATGGGAAAGCAAGAGGAATCGTCGTTTCCACCGGAATGAATACGGAAGTAGGAAAGATTGCGGCGATGCTGAGCGAAGCCAAAGAGGAAATGACGCCTTTACAAGTAAGGCTGGCTCATTTTTCAAAAGTGCTGGGAATCATTTGTTTAAGCGTTTGTATCGCAATGTTTGCGGTAGCGATGTTACAGGGCAGGAATTTGTTTGATATGTTGCTGTTGTCCATCTCTTTGGCAGTGGCAGCAATTCCCGAAGGCTTGCCGGCAGTGGTGACGATCGTTTTGGCGATGGGTGTACAGGTGATGTCCAAAAATAATGCCATAGTGCGTAAGCTTCATGCGGTAGAAACGCTGGGTTCGGTGAGCGTAATTTGCAGCGACAAGACCGGAACGCTGACCCAAAACAAAATGCATGTAGCGACCACTTGGAGTTATGAGGGCTTTGATCGTAGTGATCGGGAAATGTTAAACGGGATGGTGTTATGCAATAACACTGTTTTACAGAAAGGGGAGTTGCTGGGAGAGCCGACCGAAAGTGCGTTGGTGGACTTTGGAGCCAAACAGGGAGTGGATAAAAACGATTTGGAACTGCGCTATGTGCGCATCAATGAACTGCCATTTGATTCTAATCGTAAAAAGATGACGACGATTCATCAGTGCGGCACAGCTTATTACGCGTATACCAAAGGGGCGTTGGAGCGAGTGTTGGAATGTTGTACACATATTAAGAACGGTACGCAAATCATTCGTTTGACTTCCTATGAAAAACAGCGGATTCAGGAAGCGGCACGAAAGATGTCCGAGTCGGCATTGCGTGTTTTGGCGGTAGCGTATCGTAAAATGAAGGATCCGCATCAAACGGCTGAGTGCGAAATGACTTTTGTCGGCTTGGTTGGCTTAATTGATCCGCCGCGTCAAGAAGTGAAGGAATCGATTGACCAATGTCGCAGTGCCGGAATTGAGGTGGTAATGATTACCGGTGATCATCCGTTGACAGCCTTGGCGATTGCCCGTCAGTTGGGTATTGCGAAGCGTGAGGAACAGGTTATGACCGGCCGGGATCTGGATGAGATCAGCGATGCGCAACTGATAAAGAAAGCTTCTGCGATTCGGGTATTTGCCCGCGTCACTCCGGAACATAAGGTGCGCATTGTCAATGCCTTTAAACAATGCGGTCGTGTGGTGGCAATGAGCGGTGATGGTGTAAATGATGCTCCCTCACTAAAAAAAGCCGATATCGGTATTGCTATGGGTAAAAATGGTACCGATGTGTGTAAGCAGGCCAGCGATATGATCCTCGCCGATGATAATTTTGCGACGATTGTAAAAGCGGTGGAAGAAGGCCGCAATATATATGCTAACATTCAAAAGGCCATTTTATATTTGTTAAGCTGTAATCTCGGTGAAATTATGGCGTTGTTCTTGGCCATTGTGCTGATGCCCAATGTGATATCCACCTTGAGTGCCATTCAGATTTTATGGGTGAACTTGATTACGGATGCGTTCCCGGCTTTGGCCTTGGGGGTGGATCCGAAGGATCAGTATATCATGAAGGAACAACCGCGTGATGCCAAAGAAAGTCTGTTTGCGCACGGCGGATTTCTCTTTACCGTATTAAACGGAATGTTAATCGGAACCATTACTTTGGTGGCCTTCCGGTATGGTTTAAATACCTCAGAGGCGATGGCGCAAACGATGGCATTTATGGTTTTATCGATCTCGCAGTTGTTCCATGCGCTGAATTTGCGCTCGCGGACGCATTCCATCTTTCAAGTGGGGATATTTAAGAATAAATGGTTGATTTTAACAATTATCTTCTCCATCACTTTACAAATTCTCGTTTCTCAATTACCGCTGTTTCAGCTGTTGTTAAAGACGGTAGCACTGCCGTTAGAGGCTTGGCTGATCGTATTTGGATTATCGCTGATTGTGGTGGTTGTTAATGAATGCAGTAAATGGTTTGCGAAGGAATCCGACTGTTAAAAGAACGGTGTTTGTGGTAAAATATACCCAACGCAGGATCTAAGAGAAAAGCAGGTCACATGCGGCCTGTTTTTTGATTAGGTTGTTTAGAAAGAGGTTGTTATGAAGAATTCTACAAAAGCACAGCCGGAAATGAATGCGGCGCAAGGCTCGGAGATGATTTTGGATATCCATGATCGGCCGAAGCCTTTACAATGGGGCCTGTTATCGTTTCAGCACGTATTTGCGATGTTTGGGGCAACGATTCTGGTACCAATGATCACCGGCTTTCCCGTTTCGGTGGCACTGTTTGCCAGCGGTGTCGGAACGCTGATTTATACCACCATTACTCGCGGTAAGGTACCGGTTTATCTCGGCTCTTCCTTCGCCTACATATCGGCTGTACAGCTGGCCGTTGCAGCACTGTCCGGTGATGTTTCGGCTGCCCAAACAGGATTGATCTTGATCGGTCTTATCTATGTGGTGGTCGCTTTGATCATTCGGTGCATCGGAAAGGACTGGATTGATTATTTATTACCTCCGATTGTGATCGGCCCGATGATTGCGGTGATCGGTTTGGGTTTGGCTGCCAACGCAGTCTCCAACGCCGGTTTTGTGGCCGATGGGGATATTCGGCAGATGATTGTTGCATTGATAACATTCTTGATTGCGGCCTTTATCTCCACTAAAGCAAAAGGATTTTTAAAGATCATTCCGTTTTTATGTGCCATTTTATTGGGCTATGCGATTTCATTGGCGTTTGGCCTGGTGGATTTCAGTGCGGTACAAAATGCGAAATGGTTTTCATTACCGGAATTTATTTTACCGTTCGCTCTCGGTAATTTCGATACGTATCATTTTTACTTCGGACCGGAAACTTGGGCAATTTTACCGGTTGCTTTGGTGACGATTTCAGAGCATATCGGTGATCATACGGTTTTGGGTAAAATCTGCGGTCGTAACTTTTTAAAGGATCCCGGGTTAGATAAGACGCTGATGGGTGATGGTATAGCAACTGCAATTTCGGCACTGATCGGCGGTCCGGCTAATACAACGTATGGTGAAAATACCGGGGTGATCGGGATGACGCGCATCTCCAGTGTGTATGTGACAGGCGGGGCAGCCGTGATTGCGATTGTTCTTTCCTGTATCGGCAAGGTTTCCGCCTTTATCTCTACGATTCCCGCTTGTGTGTTGGGCGGTATGAGTATTTTGCTATATGGGGTGATCGCTTCCAATGGATTGCGGGTACTTGTTGAAAATCAGGTGGATTTCAGTAAACAGCGTAATTTAATTATTGCCAGCGCCATGTTGGTGATTGGTTTGGGTGGCGCCGTTTTACCGCTTGGCGGCGCAGCGACATTGTCAGGCACGGCGTTATCGGCCTTTGTCGGCATCATTTTGAACTTGATTTTACCGAAAAATGTCTAAGCAACGATTTCGTAAAATTTATATTGAAATTACCAATCGCTGTAATCTGCATTGTGATTTTTGTCTTGCCAGCCATCGTGAAGTGCAGGATATGGATGTAGAACAGTTCGCATATGTTTTACAGGCAATTCGTCCTTACACAGATTATATCTATCTTCATGTGCTTGGGGAACCGCTGTGTCATCCTCATCTGGATCAATTATTACTAATTGCGAGACAAGGCGGTTTTCAGGTGAATATGACGACCAACGGCGTATTCTTACCCAAACAGCTTCCCCATTTACTAAATACGCTGCGGCAGTGCAATATTTCGCTGCATTCGTTTCCGCAGCATTCCCATACGGATACCTACTTAACGGATTGTCTGATGGCGGGGGATCGTTTGGCAAACCAAGGTACGTATATATCATATCGCTTCTGGAATCAGCGTTCGCAAGAAAATGATCCGATCACAATAACGATGTTAAAACAGATCAGTGAGCATTATGATGTTTCGTTGACAGCAGGAATCTCTCAGAAATTGACACATAATCGTTTTATTCACTTTGATCATCCGTTTCATTGGCCGACGCTCAAAGCGCCGCTTATCGCTGTTCAGGGGCATTGTTACGGATTGCGTTCACATTGTGCGATTCTGGTTGATGGAACGGTGGTGCCATGTTGCTTAGATGGGGAAGGCGTTTGTGCTTTAGGTAATGTTTTTACAACGCCTTTTGCGGATATCATCGAAAGTTCAAGAGCCAAGCAGATCGTACAGGGCTTCCAACAAGGCAAGCTTAGCGAAGTACTCTGTCAACATTGCGATTATCGCTGCCGTTTTGATAAGGAGGAGCTATGCTGAAACGATTGGATGCATCATGGTTTGATGCAATATATGCCATCATGGAGGAAGCTTTTCCGCAAAGTGAACGTCGCATTAAGGAAGAGCAGCGATCCTTGCTTTCACTATCGGAATATGAAGTATATGGCTGGGTGGAAAACGATGCCCTGTTGGCATTTCTGGCGGCTTGGGATTTGGATATGATTCGCTTCGGTGAACATCTTGCCACCCGCAAGGATCAGCGTAATCGTCAAATCGGACAAAAATTGTTTCGAGCTTTTGAAGCGCTGAATGATATTCCGATCGTATTTGAAGTGGAACTGCCGGAAACAGAGCTGGCAAAACGGCGTATCCACTTCTATGAACGTTTAGGTTATCGTTATTATGGGGATGTGGAGTATTATCAGGGGATCTTTCATGAAGAAGCCTCACCACAACCGCTTCGCCTGATGATGAAGGATCCTCATCGCAACAATGAAGAAATCAACAGAATCATCGATTTGATTTATCAATATGTTTATCAGCAACAACGACTATTCTAAAAAAGCATTACGATGCTTTTTATTTGTCTATTTTATTAGGTCAATCATACAGATGAATTTCCTGCTGCCTCATATACTGTTGAAGAAAGGAGTGAGAATTCATGTTTACAAGCAGTGTATTAAAGCAGGGTGACATCGGTCTTGCGGTAAACAAGATGCAGGCGTATCTGAATTTATTTCAGGAACGCGGATTGATTCAAACAAGAAATTTCCAGGATGGTGTATACGGTCCGCGTACCGCTGCGGCTGTGAAAGAATTTCAGCGTTATGCCGGATTATCGCAGGATGGCATTATCGGAAATAACACTTGGGATGCGATTGTGAATAAGCTGAGGGAATTGGGTATCGTCACCAATATTCCGGTTGCTAGCGATCGTTTCTTCCTATCCTCCGGTGCGACAGGAATCGCTGTATTCAAGATGCAGGAATATTTGAATGAAATAGCAGCGGTGAATTCCTGTATGCGTCCGATTCCGATTGACGGAATGTATGGTCCACGTACTGTAACAGCGGTACAGATGTTCCAATATCTGTATGATTTAACCATTGACGGTGTCATTGGAAGCAGAACATGGGATGCGATCCTGAATGAGCGCAACGCTATCCCAACAGCGACGCCGACCGTCTAAAAGTAATCAAATTTTTGCCTATGCAGGTGTGATATCACACCTGTTTTTGATTG
>CAJUGR010000067.1 GCA_910586285.1 uncultured Erysipelotrichaceae bacterium | reverse complement strand
GTCGTTATGTTAAGGACGGCGATTGTACCTGTACCTCATTGGAAGCCGCAGCGATCAAGAAACACGCCATGGCCAACAGCCGCCATGCTTACGTGGTGGCGGATAGCGGGAAATGTCAGGAAAGCGGCATTGTCTGCTTTGCGGCATTTGATGAATTTGATGCGATCATTACCAATCCCATGGCTCAAAGTGTCCCCAAACCGATTGTTTTCTGTGATTAATCAGCAAGGCTTACAGATCACACAGACCTTTGCCTTCACCATACATGCTGTACCAATCCGCATTAAAGTCATTGACAGCTTTTTCAATGTTCGGATTTTTGAAGATCTGATTTAACAGTGCCACCGGTGCGGTGATCGCCTGAGCGCCGTTATTCCATGCATCACAAATCTGTTTCACGCCCTTAAAGCTGGCCGCAACGATTTTACAATCATAACCGTCAGTGTTAATCCGTTTTACACATTCACGGATTAATTCATTGGGATCACTGCCTAAATTGCCGATGCGATTCACATAAGGAGCGATATAATCGGCTCCGGCTGCCAATGCCATATAAGCCTGCATCAAATCGTATACGGCAGTAGCGGTAACCTTACGGCCTTGTGACTTTAAAGTTTTGATGGCTTTGATGCCTTCATAGGATACCGGAATTTTTACATAAACATCCGAATCGATCTCAGATAAGATTTTATCCGCTTCTTTCAAAATTCCTTCGCAGTCCTTGGCAATAATTTGAACATGCAGACTGCGCTCCTTACCGATGATGGAACGAATCGTTCGCATATGATCAAAGAAATGCTCGGGTGAGGTTGCCTTCACGATTGAAGGGTTGCTGGTAACACCGACAATCGGTAAGTACTCGACTGCCTCTTTGATTTCGTCTAAATTCACAGTGTCAATAATAAATTCCATGTTGTTTTCCTCCTCTATTCTATTATTAAATTGTGAATGCCTGCCTGTTTGGCAAGATCATGGTAATGCTTCATTTGTGCTTTGTTAAACATCTGATAAGAGGAATCGATTCCGTATTCCCGATCAACCAAGGAATATTTAGCCGATGCCAATGGGTTGTAATTTAACAATTCATATTTGATATCGGAATGCAGTTGAACTAGAAACGCCGCAATGGCGCGAATGTTATCATCATCAGCGCTGTATCCCGGAATCAAGGGAGTACGGATGATAACACGGTCTTTATAAGAGCCGGTTAAGACCTTGGTGATATTATCTTTGATCAGCTGATTCGATACGCCGGTGGCTTCCTGATGTTTGGAATCATCGAATATTTTCAGATCGATATATATCAGATCCAAATACGGCAGTGCCTGCTCGATGAGTTCATAAGGCGCATACAGCGAGGTTTCAATCGCGGTATGAATGCCTTCTTCATGACAACGGCGCAGAATGGTGATGAGAAACTCCTTTTGCAGAAACGGCTCACCGCCGGAAAAGGTGACTCCGCCTTCTTCACGGAAGAATACCCGATCTTCCATGATTTTTTGTAACAGCGTTTCCACATCGTAGGAATGAGAGTCATAGCGGATGGCACCGGCAGGACAGGCTTCAATCAGAGCGTCATAGCATCCTGTTTCAGGATGATGGAAGAATGGCCGATCATTCTGATAGGTCAGCTGATCCGTATCGGCTGTCTGCTTGCAGCGCCGACAATGAATACAGCGATTCTCAAAGTAGACGATACGGCGCCTGGGGGATAATCCTTCCGGATTTTGACACCAACGACAGGACAGGGGACAGCCTTTGAAGAACACTGTGGTTCTTAATCCCGCACCGTCATGTACCGCAAAGCGTTTGATGTCAAATACAAGTGCCTCAGATGTTTTCATATGTGGTTCTTTCAATGATTTCATCCTGTAACTTACCGACCAGTTCAACGAAGTAGGCGGTGTAACCCGCTACCCGCACGGTGAGGGAACGGTAATTCTCCGGATGAATCTGTGCGTCCAATAAGTCTTCTTTATTAACAACGTTGAATTGGATATGAGGGATTTCCAGATCAACGAACGATCGTAAGAAATTTTCAAATTTCATTCGTCCGGTTTCCGTTTGGAAAAACTGCGGCAGAAACTTCATGTTTAACAATCCGCCGTTGGTCGTATAGGAGTTTTGCATCCGCGCGACACTTTTTAATACTGCCGTAGGTCCGGCGATATCGCGTCCGTATACCGGCGACATGCCGCCATCCGCAAGGGGGGTTAGGGCATTGCGCCCATCAGGAGAAGCACCAACATTTTCACCCATCGGAACATGAGCCGATACGGTATACATACCGGTATGATAAGGCCCGCCGCGATAGTTGGTATAATCCTTCATCCGTTCGCGGAAATAACCGGCCCAACGCGCTCCCAACTCATCCACCCAAGTGACATCATTGCCGTATTTGGGTACTTTATTTAATAACATAGCCTGCGTAATCTCATGACCGCGGAAATCACAACGCAATGCTTCCAACAATTCTTTGGCACTAATGGTATGCTTATCGTAGACAAGCTGTTTCATCGCAGCCAATGAATCCGCCAAATTGGCAACCTGGATCATCTGAATCCCGGACAGGTTGTATTTTGCGCCGCCTTTGGTCACATCCAAACCGCGTTCTAAACAGTTGTCAATGACCGTTGATAAAAATGCTGTGGGAAGACATTCCTGATGGCACTGCTCAACGATGACTTCTGCTTTCATCATTTCGTCAATAAAATAATCAATTTGTTTTTGGAAAGCCGCTTCCAAATCCGCAAAAGTCGCATAGGTTTCCAGATTGCCCAAATTAAGCCCGATCTGTTCTCCGCTCAATAGGCATTTTCCGTTATTTATCGTCAGCTCCAGTACTTTGTTAAAGTTAAACATTGCAGCGTCCGACCAGCCAAGATTATTGCCGTGGGTCGTCAATTCCACACAGCCGACAATGGCATAATTACGGGCATCTTCGATATCAATGTGTAAATCTTCATGCATGGCTTTGACAATCGCTTCATCATTGAAGAATTGCGGCATCCCACTGCCTTTTGCGACAACTTGGATCGCTTCCTGCATCAACTCATGTGAGGTACCGCGATGAAGGCGTACCGATAAGTTGGGCTGCGGCAGTCCCAAGTGATACTGGGCTTTTAAAAACAGCTGTGATAATTCGTTATAGATATCATTTCCCGCTTCATCAATGCCGCCAACCGCAATGTTAAAGCCGATTGGGAAACCGGCGAAGTATTTCGCACTGTTTTGATTGCGCAAATAAACGATTTGGTTGAATTTCAGCCATAAACATTCGATCAGTTCCAATGCTTCTTGATGAGTCAGTGTGCCGTTTTCGATGTCCTTTTGGTAATAAGGATATAAATAGCGATCCATCCGCCCCGGAGAGAAGGAAGAGGCATTGGATTCCATATGCAGAATCACAAATAAAAACCAGAGCGACTGCAGCGCCTCATGAAAGGTTTCTGCCGGTTCCTGTGCCAGCTTTTTACAGATGGCAGCGACCTTTAACAGCGTTTCATGATCTTCTGCGGTACTGTCCGCAATCATATTCATAATCGTATCGTGATAGCGCATCATGAAATGACAGGCACCCTCCAATACAAGAATCGTACATTCATAGAATTCTTTTTGACTCGGATCACATGTCGCAAGGTTGGCCTTCGCTTCTTCGCGTAAACCGCTTGGACCCTTGCGCAGCCAAGTGGCACAATCCGGACAAATATGTCCTTGCGCATGATCCTTCTGATTGATCTTTACCACTTTGGCCATGGCACTGATTTCTCTGCCATAACGGCTGCGGATGACATCTTCCATAGATCGTCCTTTCCAGTATGGATAAATATGTTCACGGAATTCCTTGATGTCTTCTTCCCGTACCAGAAATTGATCTTGAGCGCGAGTCGGCAAGGTTTCTAATTCTTTATCCACCCATGAGCATCCGCTCTCCGGAAATACTACGCCGTAACGAACCCCTTTGGTACGATTACCAACGATCAATTCTTCCTTTTCCACACCGATTTCCATTTGTTCAAGAGCCGCCTTTAGGGACAACGCCCGTTTTTTGGGAATCGAGCATGATTCATGGTTTTGATAAACTTCGGTGATGATTCTTGCTTGTTCGATGGAGGCATATCGCGGTGCTTGTAACATCTTGTCTTTTAAGATCGCAATACGCTCGGTTTGTATCAGATTTTCCATTCGATCCTCCCATAACCCGCACGATTTGACGAGTTTCACATGACAAGCACATCCGGTAATTGATGCGCAGATTGTTTGTACACTCTTATTATAACTTTTTTTTCCGTGATTGCAAGGAAAAACGATAAAAAACAATAATAATCAATAACAAACAATAAAAAGATGCTGCATAGGAAGAAAATGATGGTAATGAATGACATACCATCATTACTAAGTTTGAAAGATTATAGAAATGATATATCGGCCGAACGCAAATGGTAATATTAACGTAAGCGGTTGTATCGCCTGATTTCCATATAGAAGCCTTTAACGAAATCATCGCGTTTTCAGCTTATCGGCGCAATCGCACCGCGAATTCCGGTCTTTGGGTCATGATAAAGAGCTGTGATTTCTTCCGTATTGATTATATGATTCTCTTCTTATTGAGATAAGAATGTTGTTATCTGCGCATAGATTTAATCGCATTGAGTGCATTTTGGGATGCTCACAATAACCTCTTCCAAACTGTGAACCGGACAAATTGACACCTGTCAAATAAACTTTGAATGAGATGTAGGTAAAAGGGAATTTCCTTTATGATATCATAACTCTTCATATTGGTCCCCTACATATAACATTTGGATCGTTCCGATTATAATATGTGAAGCAGCGGGTTCAATATCGGACAGCTGTATATTAAAGAAAAGATGTGATATGGTCTTTTCGATGGGCATCATATCCATGATATAACCTTTTAAAATTATTTTAAATAATGATGGGAGATCACTCATTTTCACAGTCGGTCAGCAAATGAAAAAAGGATCGCTTCGTTTATCGTTACGATCCTTTGTGATGATATTTATGATTTTTTACGCTTATGCGCCTACCGGTCCTGTTGCACCGGTCGGGCCTTGGGGAATCACCAGATCCAGAACAAAGTTGGGAGCCGTACCGGTAATGGTTGCAGTGGCAACAGTTCCGGGGGCACCGGTGGTAACAGTTCCGATCGTTAACGTCGGCGTAGCTGCATCTGCTCCGGTTGCGCCGGTAGGTCCTGTCACACCTTGGATACCCTGTATGCCCTGCGGTCCGGTTGCGCCAGTAGGTCCCACTTCCCCTTGTGCGCCGGTAACGCCGGGAATTCCCTGTAAACCTTGTAAGCCCTGCGGCCCGGTGGCTCCACGTTCTCCTTGCGGACCCGTAGCGCCGGTTACACCGGGAATACCTTGAATGCCTTGTAAGCCTTGCGCTCCGGTAGCGCCGGCAGGTCCGGTAGCGCCTTGTGCGCCAGTGGCTCCGGTAGCGCCTGTGACGCCACGGACTCCAGCTTCCCCTTGCGGTCCGGTAATACCCTGAGGACCCATGACACCTTGCGGCCCGGTCACACCTTGCATACCACGCGGTCCGCTGACTCCTTGCGGTCCTTGCATACCTTGAATACCTCGCGGTCCTTGTGGTCCGGTTGCGCCTCGTAAGCCACGTGGGCCAGTCGGTCCTACGATTGTTTCAACGGGACTGGGACAGGAGTTTGGACAGCACATATCCATGCAGGGATCACAATCGCATCCGCAGTTGTCAAAATCGTCATAGCAATCATCGTTGTAGTAACAGTTATTGCGATACATATGGAAACATCACCCTTCCTTCCTGAAACATTGGTCTTTGTTTCAACACTACTATATGTTATCCGCTACATTGCGCATGGACGATAGCCTAAGAATACGATCTTGAGATCATGAAAAAAAACGAAAAAAAGTTGCTAAAAATTAGGAGATTCGCGAATACTAATGTATAATATAGAGGGTGTTTTGAGGTGATATAGAAATGAAACATGATATGATAGAAATCAAAGGCGCACGTGAAAATAATCTAAAAAATATTGATGTGAAAGTACCGCGCAATCAATTTGTAATCATGACCGGTGTTTCCGGCTCGGGAAAGACGTCATTGGCCTTTGATACGATATATGCGGAAGGACAGCGCCGCTATGTGGAGAGCCTGTCGGCTTATGCTCGCCAGTTTTTAGGCAACAGTGAGAAACCGGATGTCGATTCCATTGAGGGACTATCCCCGGCAATTTCCATCGATCAGAAAACCACCAGCAATAATCCGCGATCCACTGTGGGCACCGTAACGGAGATTTACGATTATCTGCGTTTGTTATATGCACGCATCGGTGTGCCATATTGTCCGACCCACAATGAGCCGATTACCAGTCAGACGATGAAACAGATGGTAGATCGCGTTATGGAACTGCCGGATCACACGCGCTTAACAATTCTTTCACCGGCAGTACACGGCGCCAAAGGAACGCATAAGGATTTATTGGAGCGGCTTCAGAAAGAAGGCTATATCCGCGTCCGCATTGATGGGGTGATGCAGCGCCTGGAAGAAGTAGCGCCGTTAGAAAAAAACAAGAAACACAACATTGATGTCGTGGTGGATCGAATTGTTAAGAGCGATGATCGCTCCCGGCTTCATGATTCCCTGGAAACAGCGCTGAAATTGAGTGATGGATTGGTTGTGATATTACACGATCAAAAGGAAGAATTGTTTTCGAGTAACTATTCCTGTAAATACTGTGGATTTACAATTCCCCGCTTAGAGCCGCGGTTATTTTCCTTTAACGCGCCGTTTGGGGCATGCGATACTTGTAAGGGCTTGGGGATTACGCAAAAAGTCGATGTGGACTATTTGATCCCTGATCGCAAGAAAAGCATTCGTCAAGGGGGAATTATCTATTATAAGAATATCATCGCCAAAGAAAATTTGGAATGGCAGCGATTCAAGGCACTGTGCGATTTCTATCATATTGATATTGATAAACCAATCCGAGACTTATCGAAAAAAGAAATGGATATTTTATTATACGGATCACACGATTTGATTACGTATCATATATATTCTAAATCCGGCAATATGACCAAGAAAACAGAATTTATCGAAGGAGTATGTACGTTAATAGAACGGCGCTACATGGAAACCAGTTCGCAGATGTCACGTGAATGGTATGCGACCTTCTTGGCAGAGGCACCATGCCCGACCTGTGGCGGAAAGCGGTTGAATCCACAGGCGCTGGCGGTCAGAATCGGCGGAAAGAACATTCATGAATGGACACAAATGTCGGTAATACAGGCTATCGCGTTCATGGATCAACTGGAACTGTCTTCCCAACAACAGGAGATTGCCCGGTTGGTATTAAAGGAAATTCGTGATCGTCTGCAGTTTCTAAACAATGTCGGATTATCATATTTGACGTTGGATCGTTTGGCCGGAACTTTATCCGGCGGCGAAGCACAGCGCATTCGCTTGGCGACACAGATCGGCTCTCACTTAAGCGGTGTGCTTTATGTATTGGATGAACCGAGTATCGGTTTACATCAGCGCGATAACGATCGTTTAATTGCCACACTGAAAAATATGCGCGATTTAGGCAATTCTTTGATCGTTGTGGAACACGATGAGGATACGATGCGAGCCAGTGATTATATTATCGATATCGGCCCGGGAGCCGGCGTGCATGGAGGAGAAGTCGTAGCGATCGGCACTCCCAAGGAAGTGATGCAAAATGAACAATCACTTACCGGACAGTATCTCAGCGGCAAAATGAAAATCGAAGTGCCGGCAGTACGGCGAAAAGGTAATCGAAAATTTTTGGAAGTTGTCGATGCTTATGAAAACAATCTGAAGCATATCACTGTGAAATTTCCGTTAGGAAAATTCATCGTTGTGACCGGCGTTTCCGGCAGCGGAAAATCTTCGTTAGTCAATGAAGTACTCTCTAAAGGGATCATGCATGAATTAGGTCGCAATAAAATGAAGCCCGGTAAACATAAGAAAATAAAAGGGTTGCAGCACATTGATAAAATCATTGATATTTCACAGGACCCGATCGGAAGGACACCGCGTTCCAATCCGGCAACCTATACCGGAGTATTTGACGATATTCGTGAATTGTTTGCGCAAACCCCGGATGCGAAAATGCGCGGTTATGAAAAAGGACGTTTCTCATTTAATGTGAAAGGTGGGCGCTGCGAGGCATGTCAAGGTGACGGTATCTTGCGAATCTCCATGCATTTTTTACCGGATGTTTATGTTCCCTGTGAAGAATGTGGGGGTAAACGCTACAATGAGGAAACTTTGCAGGTGACCTATAAAGGCAAAAACATTTATGATGTATTGGAAATGAGTGTAGAAGAAGCGATCGACTACTTTGCGAATGTAGCGAAGATTCGTCATAAATTACAAACGTTAAAAGACGTGGGACTCGGCTATATTAAATTAGGCCAAAGTGCAACCACCTTGTCAGGCGGTGAAGCACAGCGAGTGAAACTGGCCAGTGAATTACAGCGTAAGGCGACAGGTAAGACGATCTTTGTTTTGGATGAACCGACAACCGGTTTACATACTCATGATGTAAAAAAACTATTGGAAGTGTTACAGCGCATTGTCGATAACGGCGATACGGTGTTGGTGATTGAACATAATCTGGATGTGATCAAATGCGCAGATCATATTATTGATTTGGGACCGGAAGGCGGCGATGAAGGCGGCCAGATTATGGCTGAGGGGACACCGGAAAGTATCGCTCAGGTGACAAACAGTTATACGGGACAATATTTGAAAAAAGTATTGGAGGGAAGTTAAATGGAAGAAAAGAAGTTTGTGACGGTGCGCAGTCTTCAGGCCTATTTCAACTTTGAACAGATTTGCGGAACGGATGCGAGTTTGGATCGCCAGATTGAAATCGCGGATACCAATCGACCCGGTTTGGAATTGGCAGGTTATTTTGACCATTCGCAAGCGCGGCGCCTGGTGATATTGGGGGATAAGGAAATCTCGTATATTCAGACGATGAGCGAAAAGAAACAGCGTAAGTCGTTTGATTTTATCACCGACAAGCATACCCCGGCGATCATCATTTCGAAAAGCCATGAATGCCCGCCGATTTTAAAGCGAATTGCCAAACGCAAAAAGTTTCCGATCTTTTTAACCAATGCTTCCACTTCGCGGCTCATTGTCGAAATTGTGGCCTTTCTGGATGAGGGGTTGGCAACCAGTGACAGCCTGCATGGCGGTTTGATCAGCATTTATGATAAGGGTGTGCTGATTCGCGGTGACAGCGGCATGGGAAAATCGGAAATTGCCTTGGAATTGGTGAAGCGCGGTCATCAGCTGGTTGCGGATGATCGGGTGGACTGTTATCGAATCCATAATAAAATCGTCGGAAAGTCACCGGATTTACTGCGCGGAATGCTGGAAATTCGCGGCATCGGTATCATCAACGTGCAGCGAATGTTCGGTATTGCCTCAATCATACCCAAAGCAGAGGTCAATT
This sequence comes from uncultured Erysipelotrichaceae bacterium, assembly GCA_910586285.1. Taxonomy (GTDB): domain Bacteria; phylum Bacillota_I; class Bacilli_A; order Erysipelotrichales; family Erysipelotrichaceae; genus C-19. The sequence goes on along the minus strand of CAJUGR010000067.1, from coordinate 1,431 downwards.
TGGAAATCAGCTTGGTCAAATGGGCAGACAATGCGGACTATGATCGTGTGGGAATAGAAGAAAAGAAATTCGACAGTATTCTCGGTGTTGATATTCCTAAAATCATCATACCGGTTCGTGAGGGACGTTCCATGGCCGTTATTATTGAATCAGCGGTTACCAATTACATCCTCAGTGAAATGGGAATGGACAGTGCCAAGGAGTTTGAACAGCGGGTTTTAGATTATATTGAGAAGAATAAGGAACAATAAGCGGGAGGTCAGTTATGGAATTTTTTCCGAATATAAAAACGATATTAAGCTTCGGCCCGATTACGGTCACGTGGTATGCATTTTTCATCTTATGCGGAGCGCTGTTGGCCTACGCAATCAGTATCCGTACCTTGAAGAAATGGGGCTATGCGTCGGAGATCTTTGAAGATTTCTTTATCTATATGTTGCCGATCGGCATCCTTGGAGCGCGGCTTTATTATGTGTTGTTTGAATGGGAGCGCTATGCATCCGATCCGATTCGTATCTTCTATATTTGGGAAGGCGGCTTGGCGATTCATGGCGGCTTAATTGCGGCGACCGTCTTTGGCTTGTGGTATTTTCGCAAGCATGCGGTGGACGGTTTACGGTTGATGGATGCGATTTTCCCCAATATCTTAATTGCCCAGGCGATCGGCCGCTGGGGTAATTTTATCAATCAGGAAGCCTATGGACGCGTAGTGTCGGAGGGTTATTATCGTTTTTTTCCTTCTTTTATCAAGGATCAGATGTACATTGTCGGGGAGTATCGGGAACCGACTTTCCTGTATGAAAGCATTTTGAATCTGTTTGGATGGGGATTGATTACCTTTGTTTATCGCAAACACGGAAGAAGAAAACGCGGTGATTTGACCTTTGCATATTTATGTTGGTATGGTGTGGTGCGCTTCTGGATTGAAACGATGCGAACCGATGCACTGATGTTGGGATCATTAAAAATGGCGCAAATGGTTTCTCTGCTTTTTGTGATGATCGGCATTCTCGGTATTCTCGGCGTGTTTGATCGATTATTTCGCCGTGCTTGGCCGTTTTGTCGGCAAAAGCCGGTGGTGTTGTTTGATTTGGACGGCACCTTGGTCGATACCAAAGATTTGATCTATGCTTCATTTCGTCATACGTTTCAGAAATACTTGCCTGAACATCAACTGAGTGAGGAAGAGTTGGCTTCCTTTTTGGGGCCGACATTGAAACAAAGTTTTATCAAATATTTTCGGGAGGAACAAATTGATGAGATTATTGCTTATTATCGAGCGTTCAATCACGAAAATCACAATCTTTATGTCAGAGGCTTTGCGGGAGCGAAAGAAACACTGGCCTATTTAAAAGAAAACGGTTATCAGGTCGGCGTTGTATCCAATAAGGTCGAGCATACCATTAAAATGGGTCTGGAAGCGTTTCACCT
>CAJUGR010000066.1 GCA_910586285.1 uncultured Erysipelotrichaceae bacterium | reverse complement strand
TTATTAATATTATTTTGTGCATATGCTTATTGTTTTCAGCGATGTCTTTCTTTTGCGGGGTAATTATGCTTCAACCGAGTGTTAATTTATTTGATATGGATAGCCAACAATGGATGGGAGTTTTGCAAATAAGCCTTTGTCTTATTTTTATTGTTATATATTTTTCAGTTTTGTCTTTGCAGCAGATTGTAGAATTAAAGCGGGAATCAGAAGGTATCAAGGTATTGTCTTATATTGGGAAAAGCGATAAACAAATAAAGGAATTAGTAAAAAAACAGATTGCAGGCAAATTGCTTATGCCGATGTTTATGACACTTTTGGTTTTGCTTTTTAGTATTCCATTGGTAAATCTGAAATTAAATTTGCTATTGCCTATTGTCATGCACAATATTCTTTTGAGGGCTGCTTTCTGTTTTGTAATATGTTTCTTGCTTTTTTATGTTTGCTATTTTTTTGTGGTATATACCATAAGCAAACAATATGTGGGGATTGCCAATCATAGAAAGCTCTGTTGAAAAAATACATTTTTTATAAAGGAGTTCGAAAAGATGATTTGTTGTAAAAAATATTGCCAGCCTACTTCGGATGTTCAAATGCAAATGGTTCCGTATTCCGCTTTATTTTGTTACGAAACGATGGTATATCTCAAAAAATATGATCCATCTATTTGCGTGGAACATAAAGGAGGATAATTCTTCACTTAGGCTCAATATCTCTATGACCACAAAGAAAGTATCAAAGTGATGAATATCATGACGATCATAAACAGAGCGATGAATGTGATCAGGCCCAACGGCAGACGTATTTGTTTTTTCTTATCGTTTTTGGCTTTTTTAGCCTTTTGGTTAGACATGGAATAGAAAAAGATCACGACTCCGAATAAATACGCGCCAATCAAAAACGGTTCTTTGAAGAGGATAGATACGATCACTACCCATATGAAGAATTTTATTATTTTCCGCAATATCCGATCATGATGCTTACGGAACATATTTTGGTCAGACTTGTAATAGTAAAAGATCACGATTTCATATAAATACGCGCCAATCAAAAACGGTTCATTGAAGAAGATAAAAGCGATCAGTACTAAAAGGAAAAATTTTACTATATTCCGCAAAATCAAATCATGATGCTCACGGAAGTCGTTACCGTAGATTTGGCTTTGGCGATCCAATTCATTTGATAGGAGCGAAAAAGGGATCGCATCATCATGAATTCGATTTTGTAAATCTTGATAGAAAAAGGATAATGCCATGATCGCATGCAAAGGAATGGGCTCTGCCTTTTGCATAGCGGAATTAAGGGCAATGATAAAATCCTCACGGATAGCGATGTTACGGATGGTTTTGTGATCAAGAAGTGCATTCCATTCTTGATGGGCTGCCTTTTCTTGGTGAAATAAAGTCTCGATCTTGGCAATGGTCTGTTCGATCGTTTCTTGTTGCTTATTTCGATACTGCTCATCGGCTTGGGTAAAATACGACCGCATCTCAATTACATCTTTTTCATGCGCAGATGGATTCGCTAACTTCGTTTCCGCACGGGTGGTATGTGCGATTTGTGCTTCGGGGGTTTCTTCTTGTGTGAAAGCGTCGTGATCCGATTCAAGCGAGTCCGTATTTGGCTGTGTTGTTTGATTCTGTCGGTAACGAACCTGTTTCCTCGCAAAATGAAGGGCTTGTTGATACGCATTTTGCAGTTCCATAAAAGTTTCAGGATGTTCTTCCGGATGTACTTCTTTTGCTTTTGCGGCATATGCTTGGCGAATTTGCTTGATATCCGTAGTCACAGGAATTTCAAGAATTTTCCATATATTTTTTTGACTCATGCGGTTCCTCCCTTAACGATCAATGACTGAGGTTTGATATTATTATAGCAGAAATACAAGAAATTAAAGAAGATAACGGCAGAATAAAAAAGATGATCCAAATATTACATCAGATCATCATAGTTCATTGTGTATATTGAAGCATATAGGAATCGCCATCACGATTGATTGGCTTTGATATAATTCAGTGTACCTCCTACCAATAAGGTCTCAATATCTAATGCAGATAAATTGTGTTTGCATGGAAAGTGCGTATTCGATGTGCGATTTTCAATCATAACGGTTTGGTTTGGCTGTAAAGCATGGGTATTGGCGATCACCAATACATCGCCCTCATGGATACGGTCATAATCGTCTTCATTGATAAAGCACAACGGTAAGATACCGAAGTTAATCAAATTGGCATGATGGATACGAGCAAAACTTTTGGCAATAATTGCTTTTACTCCCAAATACATCGGCGCCAATGCTGCGTGTTCTCGAGAAGACCCTTGTCCATAATTACTGCCGGCAACGATGATGCCGCCGCCTTTTTCCTTACACAGATCTGCAAAGCCAGCTTTGACATCACGGAAAACAAAGGTGGAAATTTTTTCGATGTTAGAGCGATAGGGCAATACTTTGGCTCCGGCCGGCATGATATGATCGGTGGTGATATTGTCTGTGACTTTTAATACGACTTGTTTTTCGATAGTATCGCTCATCGCCGTATTGCTTGGCAGCGGTTTGATGTTGGGACCACGGATTACTTCTACATCTTTAGCAGTTTTGGGGTCCGGCTTGATGATACAACGATCATCAATCAGGAAATGCTCCGGTTCTTTCGGCAATTCATAATCGACCTCACGCGGATCACTGATAACACCGTTAATCGCACTGATGGCGGCAGTTTCCGGCGATACCAAACAAACGCGTGCGCTTAGCGTACCGCTGCGTCCGTAGAAGTTGCGATTAAAGGTACGTAAGGACAAAGCATCCGTACAGGGGGATTGTCCCATACCGATGCAAGGGCCGCAAGTGCTTTCCAAAATGCGGGCACCGGCAGCGATCATTTCGGCTAGGGCACCGTTGCGGGCGATCATATTCAAGACCTGTTTGGAGCCAGGGGAAACGGTAAGGGAAACATTTTCTTTGGCCACATGACCTTTCAGAATAGCAGCTACGCTCATCATGTCCATATAAGAAGAATTGGTACAGCTGCCGATCGCGCATTGATCTACTTTCATACCGGCAACTTCGCGAATCGTCTTGATATTATCAGGACTGTGCGGCATCGCAATCATCGGCTCCAATGCCGCTAAATCAATCGTATAGTTTTCATCGTAAACAGCGTCATCGTCAGCGCTTAATTCTACGTAATCACACTCACGATCCTGCATTTTTAAAAAGTGCTTCGTAACTTCATCACTGGGGAAGATGGAGGAAGTCGCACCTAACTCCGCCCCCATATTGGTAATGGTGGCGCGCTGAGGAATACTTAAATGTTTCACGCCTTCGCCGCAATATTCGATGACTTTTCCTACACCGCCTTTAACGGTAAGCATAGACAATAGCTTTAAAATGATATCTTTGGAAGATACGCCTTGTTTGAGTTTTCCGATGAGTTCTACCTTTACCACTTTGGGCATCGGTAAATGGAAAGGACGTCCGGCCATAGCACAGGCCACATCCAAACCGCCCGCGCCAATGGCCAAAGAACCGATACCGCCGGCTGTCGGAGTATGGGAATCACTGCCCAGTAAGGTCTTTCCCGGTTTGGCAAAGCGTTCTAAATGTACTTGATGACAAATACCGTTACCGGCTCGGGAAAAATAAATCCCATGCTTGGCAGCGACCGTCTGTAAATATTTATGATCATCGGCATTTTCAAAGCCGCTCTGTAATGTATTATGATCCACATAACTAACTGATAACTCGGTTTTTACTTGATCCACGCCCATCGCTTCCAGTTGTAAATAAGCCATCGTACCGGTCGCATCCTGCGTTAATGTTTGATCGATGCGAATGGCAATGGGAGTCCCTCGCTCCATCACACCTTCGATACAATGGGCTTTCAAAATCTTTTCCGTCATGGTTGGCATATCGCTCATCCTCTCTCTATCTTATAGTCTATGCTTGTATCACAGCCATTTTTATCTTCCCTAATTATAACAGATTATGAAGGAAAATTTCATATAATATTGAAAGTTATGATATAATGAATGAAACAAAATGAAAGCGAGCTGGTAAGATGGATCAAAACATTTTGAAGTTTTATCATAAAGGATCGGATATTATGGATATCCCTAATGAATATTTTCAGCAATATGATGTCAAAAAGGGCTTGCGCAATGAGGATGGCACCGGGGTGCGGGTCGGATTAACGAAAATTGCGGATGTTGTCGGTTATGCGTATGCGGATGGTAAGAAAGTGGATGCGGCAGGACAGCTTTATTATCGCGGTATTGAAATCAGCGATCTGATTCACGGCCGTTATGTCCATGATCATGTTTTTGCTTTTGAAGAGACGTGCTTTCTGTTATTATTTGGATATCTTCCCACCGCAGAGGAACTTGAAATATTTATGAAGGTACTTCAAAGTCAATATGAATTGCCGGATCAATTTTTGGAAACCGCTATACTGCAAATGCCTTCGGGCAATTTGATGAATCAGCTCCAACAAGCGGTATTGTCTTTATATGATTTTGATGAGGCGGCAGATGATAATTCGATCGCCAATACACTGCGTCAAGGGTTATCAATCATTGCCAGGCTGCCTTCGATTCTTTGTTACGCATACCATTCCATGGCACATCATTTTGAGCGGGCGTCCCTGCATATTCATTATCCTCAGTCTCATTATGGCATGGCGGAAAATATTTTGCATATGTTAAGAGCTGACAGTCGTTTTACTCCGCAGGAAGCGAAGATTTTAGATTTAATGCTCGTCTTGCATGCCGATCACGGCGGGGGAAACAACTCCACATTTACCAATGTGGTGGTCGCATCGACCGGTACCGATATTTATTCTGCGGTAGCCGCATCAATCGGATCATTGAAAGGACCACGGCACGGCGGAGCGAATTTACAGGTTTGCAATATGATGAATGAGGTCATTGAACAAATTGGTCTGGACGGAGATGATGAACGCATTCGTCAAGTTCAAAAGCAGCTTTTGCATAAGGAATTCTACGATCGCAGCGGGTTAATTTACGGCATGGGTCATGCGATTTATACAAAGTCCGATCCGCGTGCCGAGCTGTTGAAAGAACACTTAGCCCAGTTGGCCATCGAGAAACACGAAGAAAAGCGCTTGGCCTTCTATCAGCGTTTTGAAGCGAATGCCAAGGAATTGATTCGTAAGGAAAAGGGGGTCGGTGTCAGCGCCAATGTGGATTTTTACAGCGGCTTGGTTTATGATATGTTACACATCCCCCACGACCTGTTTACGCCGTTATTTGTATGTGCACGAATGGTTGGATGGTTGGCGCATAATATTGAAAATAAATTGTATGATGGTAGAATAATGCGTCCTGCTACGAAATATGTGGGAACTTTACAGGAGTATATACCAATAGAAAAGAGGAAATGATATGACACAGAAAATAACGGTTTTAAAAGGGGACGGCATTGGACCCGAGATTAGTGATGCGGTCATGAGAATTTTGCAGGCAGCCGGCAGTGATGTGGAATTCGAATGCTTTGAGGTCGGGGAAAACGCGGCGCAAAACGGTGAGCTTATTCCCGAAGCAGCTTTTACTTCCTTTGAGGCAAATCACATCATGTTAAAGGCTCCGATTACCACTCCGATCGGAAAAGGATTTCGTTCCTTAAACGTTATGTTAAGAAAACGCTATGATCTGTATGCGAATATTCGTCCGGCCAAAGCCAATGCGGCGGTAAAAACGCCGTTTCCCAATGTGGATATTGTGACGTTTCGGGAGAATACCGAGGATTTATATATTGGCGAAGAAACACAGGTGGATGCGGATACGGTTCATGCGCTGAAACTGATAACGCGAAAAGCCAGTGAGCAAATCATTCGCGATGCGTTTACATATGCACGCACTCATCAGCGTAAAAAGGTGACGTGTGTGCATAAGGCGAATATATTAAAACTCAGTGACGGTATGTTTTTGGATATCTTCTGCGATATTGCCAAAGAATTTCCTGATATCGAAGCTGATGACAAGATCATTGATGCGCTTTGTATGCGTCTGGTGATGAATCCCGGTGATTTTGATGTGTTGGTAATGCCAAATCTGTATGGTGATATTGTCAGTGATCTTACCGCAGGTTTGATTGGCGGTCTCGGTTTACTGCCGTCTGCGAATATAGGCAGCGAGTATGCGATGTTTGAGGCGGTTCACGGCAGTGCACCGGATATTGCCGGTCAACATATTGCCAATCCCACAGCGTTATTATGGTCGGCATGCATGATGCTGGAATCGATCGATCAAGCGGATTGCGCCAAGCGGATACGCCGCGCTGTGGATCAGGTATTAATGCAGGGAACTTGCTTAACTCCCGATCTCCACGGCAATGCATCAACCGAAGCATATCGTGACGCAATTATTGCCGCATTATAAAGAATGAAACGCTGATCATGAACCATAATACCGGTAAGGAGGCTTTGATATGGTCACCAATATTGTGCGAATTACCTTGATGGTTCGTGATCAAAAAGCAGCGCGGGAATTCTGGGTGAATAAGCTGGGTTTTCAGGTTATGGTTGATGTTGAAATGAACGACAGCCATTGGCTGGAAGTGGCACCGCCTAACAGTCCTACACGCTTTGTTCTTTATGAAAAGAAAAATATCAAACAGAGAAAGGATAACAGCCCGTCCGTGATATTATCCTGCCTGCACTTAGGGGATACCCGTAAGAGATTAACCCAACGCGGTGTGGAAATGGATGATATCATCACGATGCCATATGGTCAAATGTGCGTATTTTACGATCCTGATCATAACGCGTATATGTTAAGAGAAGATCAAAATGATTCATTCTGATCTCACGCTTTTCAACATCCAAACATTGATGTAAGCGGAATTCCATGTTAGAATAATGAGGAATATAAGGCAGGTATTTAAGATGAAATTACAGGAATCCGGCGAAGACTATTTAGAATCCATTTTAAAGATAGAACAAAAAAAAGGAACAGTACGTTCCGTAGACGTTGCCAATGATTTACAGGTATCCAAACCCAGCGTCAGTCGAGCCATTCACGTTTTGGAAGATGAAGGGTTACTTTCAATGGATGAGAATGCACGATTGATATTAACGGAAAAAGGTCGTGCCATCGCTGAGAAAATCTATGAACGACATATTTTGTTCACCCGCTTTTTTATCCAACTGGGAGTGGATGAACAAGTGGCGGCAGTAGATGCCTGTCGCATGGAACATACATTAAGCGATGAAACCTTTGCGGCATTAAAAGAGTTTATCGAAACACATCTCACATGATTTATGCGTAATCATAGCGATTACGCTTTTTTGTTCAACATAAACAATATGAAAAGATTGTATTTCATTCTATAATATAAAGGTATTCCTATGGGGTAAGAAAGATCTGATGCCATTCAGAATAGCGAATCATGCACGTAAAAAACGGTGATATGAAACGGTTTCTTAGCGAATAGTTAGGAAATTCGATCTCTGTGATAGTTTTTATCTATTTTTTCTGATCGGGTATGAGAAAAATTAAATAAATTCGTATATAATAATAGAGAGGAGGTTTGATCAATGAAATCCTTTCGGATACAGGCCGGTACATTTTGGAAAGTATTTTTTCAAGAAGAAAAAAACTTACGCCAATTATTAGATCATGAAAACGATCATCGCACATTGATCGAGTACAAGATGAAACAGGTGCTGGATATTTGTCTGAGCGATTGTGCTTTTACGATCGCAAAGAAGCCAAACGGACGCTATGAACTGGTTTTATCTCCGCAAAAGGATAAATTGTTCATTCTCTATTTACGTTATCTGACGGCACAAGTACCTAAGACATTACTTCATTTATGGGACTTCTATTATGCCAACCACCCCTGTGAAGATCGCGGTATAAAGTTTACGGTGCGAGATCAAACAATCGGATTTGCGGATATTCAGGTTTATCCGACGATTAAGGATCAGAGTTTTGCGTTGGAAATCTATGCCGATGTCTTTCGTAATATGCGCAAGGAAGATCAGTTTCAGAAAATATACGAACTTTTAGATAGTGCGATTGGTGAGATTCCCACAATGTATTGGATTCAGTCGATTCGCTTTTTAAAGAAGCGGAAGAGCGGCGGAATTCGTATGGATCAGCTTAGCGATTATATAAAAGAAACCATCGAAAAACAACATTGGATGAACGTTAGTCATCCTTTACAGGTTTACAGTGCCTATACCGTATTGCCGCGAAGACGCGATTTTCATTTGCGCAATGACGTGTACAGCGGCATTTCGAGTCAGACGGCGCTTATTGCTGAAATGAATCGCTATGATGATACTCATGTTCGATGGGGGGAAGCAAATGGGATTATTATCGGTTTTGTTTTCTATGAGCATATGCATTTGGCAAAAGGAGATCGCATAATCGTGCGGGAAAATCTGGAAGAAAAATTGAACCATTGTTGCGAAATAAAACAGGCAGCGGAGAATATCGGAGCGGCTAACGGGCTATTTTATACATATTTGGATTATGTCGTATATGATTGGGAATTGTTTGTGAAAATTTTGAATGAAGTCATGGAAGATGTGAATACCCAAATGTATGGATTTCAATACATGATCAGCGGGGAACAACCGCTGTACTTAGTCAATAATAAACCAAGCGGACAAGGCTAACAATCGAGGTGTGGAAAATGAAGACAATTTTATTGAATGAAATCAAAGGAATCGAAGTAGGACAGGCGCAGGATGTAAAGGGGGGCAGCGGCTGTACGGTAATTTTGTGTAAAGAGGGATGTTGCGGCGGTGTTGATGTACGCGGCGGCGGACCGGCAACGAGAGAAACCGATTTATTAAATCCGATCAATATGGTACAGAAGATTCATGCCGTATGTTTAAGCGGCGGCAGTGCGTTTGGATTGGATGCGGCAAGCGGTGTGATGCGTTATCTGGAAGAATGCGGCTGCGGCCATGATATGGGGTTTGTGAAAGTTCCGATTGTGTGCGGAGCCAGTTTGTTTGATTTGGGGGTTGGTGATTCGAAGTGTCGGCCGAATGGAGCCATGGGTTATGAAGCGTGTCAAAACATCGATCCGATCATTGCTGAGGGAAATGTCGGAGCAGGAACCGGCGCCAGTGTCGGTAAGTTCATGGGGCAAGAATATGCGATGAAAAGCGGCTTAGGAATGTATGGGATCGAAATGAACGGACTTCAGGTAGCGGCCATTGTGGCGGTGAACGCATGCGGTAATGTGGTGGATGAAAACGGTCAACAGCTGGCCGGTGTATATCGGGAAGGACGTATTATCGCTACCGATACGCTGATGTTACAGTTGGCAGAAAAGCCGTTACCTCAGGGAAATACCACGATCGGTTGTATTGTGACCAATGCAAAATTGGATAAAGCACAATGCACCAAAGTAGCAGGAATTACCCATAATGCATATGCCAAAGCCATTCAGCCGGTTCATACGATGAGTGATGGAGATACGGTCTTTGTCATGGCTACCGAAGAGGTTGAGGCGGCACTCGATATCGTTGGTGTATTGGCAACACAGTGTATGGAAAAAGCCATTCGCCGTGCCGTTATGAAGGCGCACAGTGACTATGGACTTAAGGCATGGTGTGATGTTCATCATGGATAAATGAAAAGGATAGGGCGGACTTCCTTCTTGTTTTTTAGTTGATGGCTCTGATTCATTATCGCATGGTATGGATTCATGCGTTGAAAGGAATATGTTGTCAAAGCTTGACATAATCTCGTCAAAAGCGTTGACGAGAAAGGATTTGATTGTGAAAATAATAATTATAGTACCTCATCATGAAAAGTAATTTATCGGGTCGATCATATCTGGATTCCATAAGTATACGTGAGATCGATTTACTAAGACATAGTCATATGCGAAATCTTTTATTTGGTGTTTCTTATCATTGATTGGTGTGTAAAATAGACAGCACTTTTTGTCCTTCTCATATAATATTTTAATATTTTTTTCTCGAGGGTGGTTTGTGATTTGCTCAAACAAAAGAAAGTGACTGTACTTTATAAGCATTTTATCGTATAATACCCCTAACCAATTGGAGGATTATATATGAAAGCAGTTGTCAGTGTTTTAGGTAAGGATATGGTCGGCATTTTGTCCGATGTCAGTAATGAATGTGCAAAGGCCAATGCGAATATTTTAGAGGTCACACAAACCATATTACAGGATATGTTTGCGATGTTTATGATGATTGATATTTCAGAATTAAATCAGCCTTTGAGTGAATTCAGTGTCCATATGGAAGAAACGGGAAAGAAAAAGAACCTTGTGATTCATGTGATGCATGAGGATATTTTTCAATCCATGCACAGAATATAGGAGCGATGAACATGATCAATGTAAGTGAAATCATGGAAACGATCAAAATGATCGATGAGGAATATTTGGATGTCAGAACGATCACGATGGGAATCTCGTTGTTGGATTGTGCGGACAGCGATATTGACAAGTCCTGTGCCAAGATCTATGAGAAAATTACCCGTGTGGCAAAAGATCTTGTGAAAACAGGTGAGGATATTGAGAAGGAATACGGGATTCCGATTATTAATAAACGCATTGCCGTAACACCGATTGCGATGCTTTTGGGGGTCAGCGGCGGAGATCCGCTGAAGTATGCCTTAACGTTAGAGCGTTGTGCGCAAAGCGTAGGAGTGAATTTTATCGGCGGTTTCAGCGCGCTCGTTCAAAAGGGCTTCTCCGCCGGTGATGAAGCCTTGATTCAAGCGATACCGCAAGCCTTAGCACAGACGGATCATGTATGCGCGAGCGTTAATGTCGGTTCGACCAAAGCCGGTATTAATATGGATGCGGTAAAAATGTTGGGCAAGAAAGTGAAGGAAGCAGCGGAGTTAACCAAAGACAGAGATTGCATCGGGGCAGCGAAACTTGTGGTGTTCTGTAATGCGCCGGACGACAATCCGTTTATGGCAGGAGCGTTTCATGGAGTCGGAGAAGCCGATTGCGTCATCAATG
>CAJUGR010000065.1:3110-11211 GCA_910586285.1 uncultured Erysipelotrichaceae bacterium | reverse complement strand
GATCACCAAAGTGTTATATCCGGAAATTGCCCGCAAGTATTCCACAACATCGTCACGGGTAGAGCGTGCCATTCGTCATGCGATCGAAGTGGCTTGGAATCGCGGTAATATAGATGCGATTGATGATATCTTCGGTTATACCATCTCGGCCTCCAAAGCCAAGCCGACCAATTCTGAATTTATCGCTATGATTTCCGATAAGTTACGGTTAGAGCATCGTTTAAAAAATAAAAATCTTGTGAATTCCTATCGCTAGGCTGGAAAGCTTGCTCCATATCCTATATAATTATGAACGGATAAGGAGTTTTTTTATGGCCGGACGTGTATTATTTCATATTGATCTTAATTCCTTTTTTGCCAGTGCCGAAGTACTTAAGAATTCCGCATTGGAAGGACTGCCGGTGGTAGTGGCAGGCTTGCATCGCCGCAGTGTAGTTTCGACCGCAAGTTATGAGGCACGTCGATATGGGGTTCACAGCGCCATGCCATTATTAATGGCACAGGAAAAGTGTCCGCATTTGGTGGTCGTGCAGGGAGATTATAGCTGGTATGAAGAATTAAGCGAGCGTTTTTTTCGGCTTGTGCGCCAGTTTACTCCTTACGTAGAACCGGCCAGTATCGATGAATGCTATGTGGATGTCACAGAGCGTATTCGTCATTATAAACGTCCTTTGGATTTAGCCTGGGAGATGCAACAGCGCATTTATGAAGAATTGCAGCTGCCATGTAGCATCGGAGTCGGACCGAATAAATTCCTGGCAAAAATGGCAAGTGATATGCGTAAGCCGATGGGAATTACGGTACTGCGCAAACAGGAGATTGCCCGTAAGCTTTGGCCGCTGCCGATTTCTGAAATGTGGGGAATCGGAAAGAAAAGCCAACCATTATTGCAGGCGAAGGGCATAACGACCATCGGAGATTTGGCCAATCCTGAGAATGAAAGCAAAATATTAACATTATTAGGGAAACACGCCTACAATCAGATCCAACATGCCCGCGGCAACGACACCAATCGTCTATCTTACAATACCACGATACAATCCATATCTCAAAGCAAAACCTTAGATCGCGATATTGAGGAATACGATGAAATCAAAACGGTATTACGCCGATTGGCCAAATCATTGGCGCAACGCGCACAGAGTGAAGATTTGAAGGGCTCCTTGATTTCTTTAAGCATCCGTTATTACGATTTCACCAATGCGGTACGTTCCATGAGTCTTGCTCATTATACCAATGAAGAACACATTCTCTTTGAACAAGCACTGTTATTGTTTGATCGCAACCAAAACGGTAAGCCGATACGCCATCTTGGCATTGGCTTGGGTTCATTATTTTCCCAAAGCAAATCGATCGATCAACTGTATTTACCTTTGGATGCAAGTGAGCATAGTTCATCCGTGGAACACGTATTGGAACAATTAAACAAACAGCTTCCCGGAGCGAAGCTTACCACCGCAGCACAAGCAAAAAAGCGCTAGAACTTTGTCGAACGATTAACGGTACGATTTTCCTAAGGATGTTCATACACTTTATTAGGAGTGATCGTATGAAAAAATATTTATACCATGGGTTTCTGCATAAGTATAAAAATGTTTATATATTTATCGGAATATTAATTTTGGCCGGCTTTTTCATGGGAATTTTCCTTTCGCGCTATATTGACAGCAGTGATATTCACTCGCTGTCGTCCTATTTAACGACCGTTAATCAGTATGAGGATACATATACCGCCTTTGTAAGTCAGTTTTTTACCGGTATTTTATTTATCCTGTTGGTGTTTTTTCTTGGCACAAGCATTATCGGAATTCCTTTTATCGCTTTCATCATTTTCACCAAGGGGTTACAAATTGGTTTCTCATGTGCGTTATTTTTAGCAAGCTATCAATTAAAAGGTATAGTCGGAATCATCATGACCTTAGCTCCGCAGGTATTGTTGGACTTATTATCGACGTGTTTGATTGCGGCCAGTGCCATTCAATTATCTATGTATTTGATTTACAGCACTTCCAATCGTGACCGGCTGAATTTTAAAATGTTAACAAACAGTATCTTAAATGATTTGTGTATTTGTTTTATCATTGTCTTTCTCGCAGCTTATGTAAAATCTACTTTGGTAGTAGAACTGATTAAACTGTTTAATTTGATTTAATAATCTGTAATTTCTGCGGTTTTCTTTCTGTTTGATTCCATGTATAATAGGGAAGAAAGGAGTCCGTTATGAATTTGGATCAATGTACTTATGATTATTTACCCGGTACGAATATTTATTTGTATCAGCATCCTGAGATGTTTCATGTCAATACCGATACCGCGTTGTTAGGACAATTTATGAATGTGCGCCGTAAGGATGTTGTGATGGATATTGGAACCAATAACGGAGCATTGTTATTATATGCCATGCAACAGGGAGCGAAACAATACATCGGAGTGGAAATCGATCCCAATGCGTGTGAATTGGCACGTTATAACTGTAATGAGCTGCACCATCTGGCGGCGAATTTCTTTGCCCAAGATATTCTTACCTTTCACCATGAACCGGTATCTTGTATTGTCTGTAATCCACCATTTTTTCAGCGACATGAACGAAATCCCGTGAATCGCAATGAGCATTTGTCTCGCGCCCGTCATGAAACACATTTGCGTTTAGATGTTTTGATTCCGAAAATCAGTACCTTATTACAGGATCGGGGAAGATTGTATATGATTCATCGCAGTGAACGCTTGATTGATCTGGCGCAATTATGTCGCGCTCATCAAATGGAAATCAAGAAGCTACAATTTGTCTACGATGATTCAAAAACGGAAGCGACAAGTGTCTTAATGGAAGCGATGAAGCAGGGAAAGCCTCATTGTCGTATTTTGGAGCCGATCATCATTCATCGCTAAATCCTTACAAAGAGCCATAAACACATGATAAAAGGGGCATGGTTTCTTTACATTCACCGATTAAATACAGGTAAATTGTGGTATAATAGAAACGGTGATTGATGTGCTTGTACAGGATGCCATTCATGATTATCTTCATCATATCAGTGTGGTGGATCAAAAAGCAGTAACCAGCGTTCAAGCCTATGAACGTGATTTGCGTATTTATCAGGCTTTCTTAAACCAACGACAGTTGTTGCATATTGCGGATATTTCCTATTTGGATGTTCAGGATTTCATCAGCGAACAACGACAGGTAAAGAAAAGCAATTCGGTGAATCGCATGATCTCAACGCTGCATAATTTCCATCATTTTATTTCGTATACCTATCCCAATGAGCCGGATCCCAGCGTCTTTGCCAAGTCAAAAAAAGACGGACAAAAATTACCAAAATATTTTAATGACCATGATATTTTGATAATGCTGGATGATTTTGGAAACAGTGATCAGGAATTGTTTGAACATGCTATTTTGGAATTGTTATACAGCTGTGGATTAAGGGTTAGTGAATGCTGCAACTTAACGATGAATCAGCTTCATCTTGATCAGGGATTTTTACGGGTGATTGGAAAAGGCGATAAAGAGCGAATGATTCCGATTCATGAACGAGCTGTCACCGTGCTGCGCGATTATTTGGAACTGGTGCGGCCTCACTGGCAAAAGAAGCGGCTGCCCAACGTATTTATCAATCATTTGGGTCATCCCTTGACCCGCCAATATGTACATACGCTCATCAAGCAAAAGTTAAAAAAATTAAATTTAGATGAATCACTATCTGCGCACAGCTTTCGTCACAGCTTTGCGACCCATCTTTTGGATGGAGGCGCTGATCTGCGTGTGGTACAGGAATTGTTGGGTCACAGTGATATCAAGACAACCCAAATTTATACTCATATTCAAAACAAACGGTTGAAGGAGGCATATGCTTCCTTTCATCCTCGTGCCGATAAAGGGAAACAGGAGGAATAAGCGATGAAATACAAGCGCATTTTTACCATTGTGATTGATTCTTTGGGGGTTGCAGCGGCCCCCAATGCCAAGGAATATGACGATGAGGGGAGCGATACGTTAGGTCATATTGATGATCATATGAACGAATTTCACATCCCGAATTTAGCCAAATTGGGACTAGCAAATTTACATCCGCTCAAGCATGTTCCATCGGTATCGCAGCCCTTGGCATATTATACGAAACTGTTGGAAACATCGGTAGGAAAGGATACGATGACCGGACATTGGGAGATGATGGGTTTACATATCACCAAACCGTTTATCACTTTTACCGAAACCGGTTTTCCAAAAGAATTATTAGATGAGTTAGAAAAGCGCACCGGCCATCACTGCATCGGCAATAAATCTGCCAGCGGTACTGCCATCTTGGATGAATTGGCCGAGGAAGAAATTGCGACCGGTAATATGATTGTCTATACTTCGGCAGATTCCGTATTACAAATATGTGGCAATGAGGAAACCTTTGGCTTGGATGAATTATATCGCTGTTGTGAAATCGCACGTGAATTAACCATGAAGGATGAATGGAAAGTCGGCCGAGTCATCGCTCGGCCTTACATCGGCAAGAAAAAAGGGGAGTTCGTTCGTACAGCCAATCGCCATGATTATGCGCTGAAACCCTATGGCCGTACCGTGTTAAACGAATTGGATGATCATGGCTGTGCGGTGATTTCCATCGGCAAAATTAAGGATATTTTTGATGGTGAAGGCATCAATGAAGCCTACAAATCCAAAAGCAGCGTCCATGGTATGGAACAGACCATTGAAGTAATGGGTCATGATTTTACCGGATTGTGCTTTGTGAACCTCGTGGATTTTGATGCGCTATGGGGACATCGACGCAATCCGATCGGATATGGACAGGAATTGGAGCGCTTTGATGTTTTATTGGGTAGTGTATTGGATAAGCTGAAAGAAGATGACTTATTGCTTATCACTGCCGATCACGGCAACGATCCAACGTATAAAGGCAGTGATCATACCAAGGAAATGGTGCCGTTGTTGGCCTATTCTCCAAGTATGCGTGGACACGGCCTGTTGCCGATCCAAGACAGCTTTGCCTCGATCGGTGCTACGATTGCGGATAACTTCCAGATACCATTACCGAAATTGGGTAAATCATTGTTAACGTATTTGAAATAAACCAAAACAAAAAGATACAGTGAAAATGTTTTTGTTAAGTAAAGGAGAATCATAATGAGTCAATGCAATACTTGTCCCAGTAAGGGAAAATGTAATAAAAGTGAAGATCAATGCGGGATTACCAGCAATCCAAATAATCGGATTGCGCATGTGATTGCGGTGATGAGCGGGAAAGGCGGGGTAGGAAAATCTAGCTGTACCGTTTTAATGGCAAAGGAATTGCGGAAGCGCGGTTATGCTGTGGGGATTATGGATGCGGATGTGACCGGTCCCAGTATTCCGCGATTGATGAATACGGCAAAGGAAAAGGCATACGGCACCAATGATGCCATTGAGCCAATCATTGATAAAGACGGAATCAAACTCATATCGTTAAACTTCTTAATGGAAGATGAAAACCAGCCGGTCATATGGCGTGGACCGATTGTCGCTAATGCAGTAAAGCAATTCTGGAGCGATGTCGTGTGGGGCGAATTGGACTATTTATTCATCGATATGCCTCCGGGGACCGGTGATGTTGCCTTAACGATTATGCAGAGCATTCCGGTCAACGGGGTCGTCATGGTATCCACGCCACAGCCGATGGTATCCATGATCGTGTCCAAGGCGATCAATATGTGTAAACAAATGAATATTTCTATTTACGGTGTCATTGAAAATATGAGTTATGTACTTTGCCCCGATTGTGGAAAACAGATCCGTATTTATCAAGAAGATGATACTCAAGCCTTTTTGAAGGCCAATGGCTTGCGGCTGTTATGTGAATTACCGATGATGGAAAGTGTTGCCATGATCCATAAGGATGATGACTTCGATGACATCAAACAAGCGATGATTGATGATCGGATGAAGCCGTGCATTGATCAGCTATTGACAGTCATTTCCTAGTTTTCGCCATCCGATGATTTCGGATGGTATTGCTTTTATCTTGATTCTTTCGTGGGAGGTTCTTATGAAACTGCTTGCTATCATCGTGGGAAAATGCGCATCCTTCTCGTTACGCTTGATTCATCGCGGCGGATCACTGCCCGGTAAGCTGGCTTTGCGCATCGATCCGCAATTATTATCCCGATTTCATTACTCATGTGATATCATATTGGTCAGCGGTACAAACGGTAAAACTTCGACAAGCAATATGATTGCCGATTTGTTTCAGACTGCCGGACAACGTGTTATCACCAATCGCAAAGGGGATAATTTAAAAGAAGGAATTACCACCACGCTTTTAAATGCATCGTCCTTAAACGGGAAGATTCATGGCGATATGATCGTATTGGAAGTGGATGAATTAAATATTCCTTACGTCATGAAACATTTAAACGTATCGGTTGTCACCATTACTAATTTTTTCCGCGATCAACTCGATCGATCCCAAGAGATGGAACAGCTTATTCATAAAATTGAAACAGCTTTACAGGATTTCCGCGGCTTATTGGTGTTAAATGCCAATGATCCCAATGTGATAAGAATCCATGATCATGCGCCGCACAGTGAAGTGATTTATTTCGGTGCAGAAAGATGTAGCAGTTCTCTTACCACCACCAGTGAAGCAAGTGAAGGCAAATTCTGCCCACGCTGCAGTGAATTGTTGTCCTATCGGTTTTATCAGTATTCCCATATCGGCGAATTTCAATGTACCGGTTGTGATTTTCAAACCCCCAAAGCAACGCTTACAGCGACCGATATTGATATTCAAAGCGGAACCTTTCAATGTCAACATGTCGCTTATCATGCGCCGGTACCGTCGTTATATTCGATCTATAACTGCATGGCGGTCATCAGCATCGCTCAAAGATACCATATGGAACCCGAAATTTGTCAAAAGGTATTTCACAGTGTAACACCGCCGGCAGGTCGTAACGAAACATTCCAATGGCAGGGCAATTCCTATACATTAAATCTGGTAAAGAATCCTACCGGAGCCAATGAGGTTTTAAAAACCATTGAGTTAGATCAATCGTCCAAAGCACTCATGATCGTATTAAATGATAATGCACAGGATGGCACCGATGTATCGTGGATCTATGATGCTCAATTTGAACGTGTGCTTGCCTTATCCACACAAACCATTATTTGTAGCGGGAAGCGTGCTTATGATATGGCGTTGAGAATTAAATATGCCGGCTATCAAGGAAAATTGGAAGTGATCGAGGATTTTCATGCCGGTTTAAATGCCTTATATGCCTTACATATGCGTTCTTATGTGATCGCTACCTATACGGCATTGGCACCGGTTCGACTCGCCATGCGAAAGGAAGGATAGCGATGGAAAGAACAATCAAGGTATGCTGGATGTATCATAATATCATGGATTTGTACGGTGACAAAGGAAATATGATGGTACTTTCTGCACGCTGTCAATCACGTGGTATTCAATGTAAAATTGACACCTTAGAAATGGGACAGCCGTGCGATTTTAGTGCTTATGATTTGTTATTTCTCGGAGGCGGTGCTGATCGGGAGCAAGTGCTGTTAATGCAGGATTTACTGCCACGACGAAATGAAATTCAAAAAGCGATGGAGCAAGGTGTTATGATCGTATTGATTTGTGGCGGTTATCAATTATTCGGTCAGTATTATATTGCGGCTGATGGCACAAAGATTGAAGGCTTAAAGTTCTTCGATTATTATACCGAAGCAGGAAGCGATTATAAGCGCTGCATCGGCAACATTGCCATTCAAGCAAAGTTGGATAATCAGGAGATAACGATTGTCGGCTTTGAAAATCACGGCGGTCAAACACGCAACGTGTCAAAGCCGCTTGGAAGCGTTTTGTCCGGTTACGGAAATAATTGGGATGATCATCAGGAAGGCTTTTATAACGGCCAGGTTTTGGCTACGTATATGCACGGACCGTTATTTCCTAAAAATCCCGAGGTTGTCGACTTCGTGATTTATAAATGCTTAAAAAGACAGAATCCTTCCTTTCAAAGAATGGATTTGATTGCGTTAGATGATACATTGGAGCATCACGCAAAACAAGTGATCTTAAATCGACTTCACATCACTGTATAACGG
>CAJUGR010000065.1:0-3100 GCA_910586285.1 uncultured Erysipelotrichaceae bacterium | reverse complement strand
GTACAGTGATTTTTTTTGATATATTATAAAAAGACGTACATATAAAAAGTTAAGGTTTAATTACAATGAATAAGAATTTAATGATATAATAAAGATACTGGTATAGAAAGGGAGTTCATCGTTATGAGTAAATTAGCCTTAGGAATTGATATTGGTATCACCAGTGTCGGATATGGAATTATTGATTTGGATACAAATAAATTTGTAGACTATGGAGTACGTCTATTCAAGGAAGGTACAGCAGATAATAATGTAAAAAGAAGAACGATAAGGGGCAGAAGACGCCTTTTAAGAAGGAAGAAAACACGTTTGGCAGATATGAAAAAACTTTTACAGGAAAACCATATTATGTCAAAGGAATATCAGCCGATTTCTCAGGTTTATGAACTGCGCTGTAAAGGACTAACCCAGGAATTATCAAATGATGAACTTACTGCGGTGATTTTGCATATTACCAAACACAGAGGAAGTGTGTTGGAAACTGTCGAAGAAGATGCTAAGAAAGATGATGATTCGAAAAGTTCAAAGAAAACGCTTCAAGAAAATGAACAGCTAATCCAACTGGGAAAGTATATCTGTGAAATTCAGATGGAGAGACATCAAAACGCAAATAAAGTACGTGGTCATAACAACAATTTTTCAACGAAAGATTATGTAAGGGAACTTCGTGAAATATTAAAGCACCAGAGTCTATCAGAAGAACTCAACGAGAAAATCATTTCTGTTGTAGAACGAAGAAGAGCATATTATGAAGGTCCCGGAAGTGAAATTTCTCCAACACCTTATGGGCGTTTTATCGAAGTGGATGGGCACATTGAACAAATTGATTTAATTGAGAAAATGCGCGGAAAATGCAGCGTATTTCCAGATGAGCCAAGAGCTGCTAAAATGGCAGTAAGTGCCGATTTGTTTAACTTCTTAAATGATTTAAACAACTTGACAGTAAGCGGAGAAAAACTGACTACGGAAGAAAAAGCGGATATTCTCACGATAATCAGTGCCAAAGGTAATATCACTTTAAGACAATTAGCGAAACATTTGGAAGTAGATGAAAACGAAATAAAGGGATATCGCATTGATAGTAAAGAAAAAGCCATTTTCACAGAGTTTAAGGGATATAAGAAACTTAAGAAAATCCTTGAACAAGAGGGGACTTCGATATCCTTGAATGATTATCAATTATTGGATTTTATTACCGAAATATTGACTCAGAAAAAGGGGATTGAAGAAAGAAAGGAAGCACTTTCACAATCAGAATTTGCATTATCTTCGTCCATCATTGAAACTCTGGCAAATACTACTGGTATTACTGGCTATCATTCACTGTCATTCAAAGCTTTAGATCAATTAAATAGGGAATTATATGAATCCAATCTCAATCAAATGCAGCTTCTTTATGAAATGAAATTATTTGATCAAAATCGAGAATCTCATAAAGGAAAGAACAATATCGAAGCAGATAGTGATGCGATTTTGTCTCCGGTAGTAAAACGGGCGCAAAATGAGGCATTTAAAGTCATCAATGCTTTACGAAAAAAATATGGTGAATTTGATTCCATTATTGTGGAAACGACACGAGATAAAAATTCTGCTGAAATGAAAAAGCGAATAAAGAAATTTCAAGCTAAGCGAAAAGAAAATGCAGATCAAATTGATACTTTATTAAAGGATCGGGGATATGATCCGAAAAAAATAAACGATAAGACACGAATGAAAATCCGATTATACCGCCAACAGGATGGTAAAAGTGCCTATACTTTCCAACCGATAGATTTGGATCGTGTGATCAAAGACAGTTCTTATACTGAAATTGATCATATCATACCAATTTCTATTTCCTTAGACGATTCCCAAAACAATAAAGTTTTGGCATTACATTCAGAAAATCAAGCAAAGGGAAATTTAACACCGTTTATGGCCTTTGAAGCAAACAAATTTGAAATTTCATATTCTGAGTTTAAGAAGAAGGTTCTGTCTAGTAAAAACATACCTTATCGAAAAAAGATGAACTTGTTGTATGAACAGAACATTACCAAGATCGATGTTATCAAAGAATTCATCCATCGTAATTTGAATGATACCAGTTATGCTTGTCGCGTTGTTTTAAACACTCTTAGTGATTATTTCAAAGACAATGGTATTGATACCAAGGTACATACAATCAATGGCAGATTAACGGATTTATTTCGTAGAAGAATCAATTTACCTAAAGATCGTGAGGAAGATTATTTGCACCATGCAATCGATGCTCTAATTGTAGCTTCCATAAAGAAACTAAATCTATTAAACGACTATTTAATTCAGCATAATTTTGATAATATGTATGATGAAACAACCGGAGAAGTAACCACAATACCAAACGATAAGCAATTTTATGATGAACGCTATATTCGTTATATTCTTGAATTAAAAACGATTTATTACCAAAGTAACCAATATTATAATCATCTGATAGATAAAAAAGACATGCTTTATCATCCGATTAAAATTTCTCATAAAATTGACACAAAAGCCAATCGTCAAATTGCGGATGAGACAATTTACAGTACACGTCATATAGAAGGCAAAGATTATTTAATTGAGAGGATCTCGGACATCTATGATCCTGATCTTAAAAATAAAAAATGCAAGAGTCTTATTGAAGATATTTTAAATCATGAAGATCAGAAATATCTGATGGCTAAACATGATCCGCAAACATTTAATCTCATCAAAGAGATTATAGAAGACCATTATGCACAGTTTAGACAAGATCCAAGTATGTATAAAACAGAAATAGTAGGTGGAAAGCAAATAATTCAATTAAAAGGCACTAATCCGCTAGCAACATTTAAAGCGGAGCATGGCCCAATCAAGAAATATTCTAAAAAGGGAAATGGCCCTGTTATTACTTCGATGAAATACAAAGGCGAAAATTTAGGTAATCACCTTGATATTTCTCATAAATATAAAGGGAATGACAAAAAAGTAATTCTTAAACAACTCAGTCCTTACAGAACTGATTTCTATCGTTGTGAGAATGGTAAGTTTCGCATTGTGACCGTTCGTTATTGCAACATTACCTATCAAAAAGCAAAACAAGCTTATGTGATTTCCAAGC